>CASBPW010000286.1 GCA_949127685.1 Candidatus Sivonenia alaskensis PMM_0068
ACATAATCCAAGGCTGATAGTAAGCGTCGTTTTCATGGGAGTGTCAGATGGCGATTAAGGCAACGAGTGGCAGCAATGTAGCCCGTCCCCGCAGATTCAACACGGTATTGGTAGAAACCATTGATGGAGCCTGTACCGAAGATCGGTATTTTAGCCCTGGTGAGTTGGAGTCCATGAAAGGCTACTTCAACAATGCCCAAAAGCGCCTTGCCGTGTCACAAATTATCATTAGCAACGCGGAATCCATTGTCTCTAGAGCCGCTACCCGGATTTTCCAGGGTGGCTCGCCCATGGCCTATGCCCCGCAGCAAATGCAGCGCTCCAAAGAAGCAGTCGGCCTTGGAGGACGCAAGCGTAATGAGGCTCCTGTAGATGCTCCTGGATTTGGAGATGAGGTTGTCATTGAGGACCGGGGAGGATTTCTAGAGCGGCTCAAGTCACTTTTTGCCAGCAGTGGAGAAACGATCACTGCTTCTAACTTCCAGCCCATCAAAATCGCTTTGTATGGTGCAGAGCGGATGCAAAAGTCTCTTCGGGACTTGGACTGGTTCCTTCGCTATGTGAACTATGCTCTGTTGGCGGGGGATCTAAATATTCTTGAGCTCAATTGCATCGGGTTGAGGGAGATCCTAGAGAAAGCTTGCTCGATCGATGCCACGATTGTCGCAATTCAGGAGATGCGTCGGGCTTCGGTCGGCTATTTGAAGACCCAAGAAGATAAGACCCTCGTAGCCAGCTACTTTGATGTCATTGTGCGCTGTTTAGAAGAAGACAAGTCTGACACTCCGGGCGATATTATTCGTCCTTCTACTCCTGACCGTCCTGGCCTGCAGTTGCCGTTCATATACGGTCTGGCTGGCCAAGCCAAACGCAAGTTCCGCATTGATAGCACTACTACAGGTGAACAGAAAGAACTCGCTATCAAAGCGGCCTACCGTCAAGTTTTTGAGCGGGATATTAGAGCACACTACGGTCAATCCCTTTCCAAACCGGAATCTAAAGTCAAGAACGGTGAATTTTCGGTGCGAGAATTTATCCGGAGCCTTGGCAAATCAGAACTTTATCGCAAGCAATTCTTTGAGCCCTTTATCGATTCTCGCGCCCTAGAGCTTGCGTTCAAGCACTTCTTGGGTCGTGCTCCAGAGTCCCGCACGGAAGTGCAGAACTATTTTTCGATTGTTGCTTCTGGCGGCCTCTATGCGCTGGTGGATAGCCTGGTCGATTCTGAGGAGTACCAACGCGTATTCGGAGAAGATACGGTTCCCTACATTCGAGACCTAGGTCAGGAAGCCCAGCCCTCTTGGAATTGGGGGGCTGCCTATAACCTGTATAACTATGCTGCGCCTCGTCGAAAGGTGCCTGAATTTATTACTCTGTTCGCTGACTACACCAATAACCTGCCTAACCAGCACCCCTATGGCGCGGGTAATGACCCCTTGGAAATTCAGTTCGGGGCTATTTTCAACAAAGAACGCAAGAGTCTAAATAGCCATCCTGCCCTGATTGGCAAAGATGTTCAGCGCATTTTGATCCGCACGGGCATTCCTTTTGAGAATGAGCGTGGTACCAAAGGTTTCACACCAGCCCAGGAGTCGACTCTTGGTCCCAAGATCTTCAAGCTTTCTCAGAATGTCAGTCAACGTTCTCCAGGTACCATTCGCAATGCGGGTATTGTCACAGTTGAAGGTACTACGCAGGCAGTGATCCGAGCTGCCTACCTCCAGGTATTTGGACGTGCAGTCTACTCAGGACAGGAACAACGGGTTGCAGAAATCAAACTAGAAAATGGTGAAATTTCTGTACGGGAATTTGTCCGTCGCTTAGCGAAATCAGATGTCTTCCGTAACCTCTACTGGACTCCGCTCTACGTCTGCAAGGCCATTGAGCATATGCACAAGCACCTCTTAGGCCGTCTTACCTACGGACGTCAAGAAACGAACAAGTACTATGACATCGCCTTTAAGAAGGGGTTCTATGGGGTGGTGGATGCCATCATTGACTCGCCTGAATACGACGAGGTCTATGGGGAAGATACTGTTCCCTATGAGCGTTATGTCAGTCCTCGAGGTTTAGCGCTTCGCACCCTTCGGGGCGGTTCAGTCCAGCAACCGATGGCAGCAAAAGCCAATCCCATCATGGATATGGCTGTGGCTCGTGGAGTCGCTCCTTCTCGTTCTCTGCCCTCCATTCAGGCCAGTATTAACCAAGGGGTTTCCCGCAAGCGTGACCAAACCAAGGTCTTTAAATACACGAGTAACCTTACCCGTCCTGAGTTTGAGCAGTTGGTGCGTGCCGTCTACCGTCAATTATTTGAACGGGATATGGACAGCTATCAGTTGAGCACAAGCTTCAGTAAATCTGAATCCAAGCTTCGCAACAATGAGATTTCGGTGCGGGAGTTTGTGCGTCGTGTGGCCACTTCTGAGCTATACCGTAAGCAATTCTTCGACCGCTATCCAAACACCCAAGTTACCGAAATTGGTCTGAAGCACTTCCTGGGTAGAGCGACCAAGGACCAAGCTGAGTTGCGTTATCTAGGTAACCTATTGGCTAAGCAAGGGTTCCAAGCTTTTGTGGGTGCGATTATTGACTCTCCCGAGTATGACAGCACCTTCGGAGAAGATATAGTTCCCTACCGCCGTTATCCAACTTTGCCGGCCGCGAACTTCCCGAATACAGAGACCTTGTACGAACGCCAAACCTTCCAAACCAAGGCCTTGGTTGTCCCCAGCTTTGCTTCGCCGAAAGTGCGTATGGGCATTTCCATGGATAAGATGCCCATGGTGGAGCGTGCTTTGGCGGATATGCAGAAGAAAAAGACCCTGATTGATCCAACCAAGCCGCTCTATCTAGAGCTGGGTAAATCTCTGAGAGATGGCGGAGATGATTACACGGTTGGAGCCCGCCGCAATCCGCTGCCTATTTACATGCTCACAGACTCCAGTGGCTTCCGAGATAGGGAGATAGCGATTCTGGTAGCCTATCGTCAGGTCTTCGAACGGGATCTTCCCGAAGGTTTGCGTTTATCCAAGCCGGAATCCCGCCTCAAAAACGGTGAAATCAATGTGCGCGAATTTATCCGGACGCTGGGTAAATCGGATACGTACCGAAAGCAATTCTTTGATCCCTATCCCAACACGAAGGTCATAGAGTTTAACTTCAAGCACTTCTTAGGGCGTGCGCCTGCGACGCAGGATGAAATCCAACTCTATAATCGGATCTTTGCGACCCAAGGATTGGCTGCGACGGTGGATGCCATGCTGAATAGTGAAGAATACCTCACGGTCTTTGGCGAAAATACAGTTCCTTACCGTCGTTATCCCACCCTGCCGATTGGCACCTACACCGGCTCTGTGGCGACCAATGATGAACTCATTCAGCAGTCTTGGTCTTCTCTGTCACCTTCTTATCTCGGTTTTAGCTTTTCTCGTTAGGGGTTCTTATGCAGCCTATTGTTCTACGTAAACTAACTCCTCGGCGCCCCCTGGAAAGCCGTCCTTCCTTGAGCAACTACACTCAAGGTGTGGCTGTCTGGAGAGCGCTTGCGGTCTCTCAGTACGCGATTGAAAAAGCCCAGAACTTGTCTCTGCCTGCGTTGCGGTCGAAGAATGTAGGAGCCGTGCCTGGGGGACTTCTTGGGAAACGGGCAGGAGGACAATCCCAGCCTGGCCGGATTTATCGCTGGAGTTTGCAGCAGCCCAAGGCCGAGAGGGAAGCGATCATCCGAGCGGTCTATCGTCAAGTGCTGGAGCGATCATTGCCTGATGGATCTCGCCTGAATGAACCGGAGTCCCGCGTTAAGGTTGGGGATATATCCGTTCGCGAGTTTGTCCGAGAGGTAGCTACTTCCAACGTTTATATTGGTCAGTTCTTCACGCGCTTCCCCAACACAAAAGTGGTCGAGTATTTGTTCAAGCACCTTTTGGGACGTGCACCGAAGGACCAGATTGAGATTAGTACCTACAACGATTTGCTGGCTAAGCAAGGCTTAAAGGCTGCTGTAGATACGATGGTCAATAGTCCTGAATACATCGAAATTTTCGGTGAAGATGTAGTTCCCTATCCCCGCTACACTTCCGATCCCGCGAATGGCTACGACGCTAGAGCCTATGCCGGAAGCATCCAGGTATTCAGTCAGCAGACCTTCCAAAATTCAACCCTGAACTTTCCGAGCTTTGGGGCCAAAGGTTGGGGTTTGAGTTCCGGAGACCAAGGAGTAGGGGATCGCGTCAAGCCTGCTCGTCCTCAGTTAGATGCGCCTAGAGTTTACTCTTTAGGTGAAAATACTAAGGTGGAATTGGTTCTAAGGGCTGCCTATAAGCAAGTCTGGGAAAAAGATCTAGGAGAAGCTCTTCGTCTGAATGAACCGGAATCGCGCTTACGGAATGGGGACATCACGGTACGGGAATTTATTAGAGCCCTAGGCCATTCCGATTTCTATCTCAGGAACTATTTGGGTAAATGGGATAATGCTAAATTGGCAGAATTTAACTTCAAGCACTTCTTAGGCCGTCGTCCTGCTTCCACCCAGGAATTGGCGCGACATACCCAAACCTTGGGGCAGCGTGGTCTGAAAGCCGCTGTCGATGAACTGCTGAATAGTGCTGAATACGGAAAAAACTTTGGGGACAATACGGTGCCCTATAGTACGCTACGCTCTGAACGCTATGTAGGCACCGTAGATCAACCGTCTCGCGCCTACGCAGGGACGTTTACCCAGGTGCGTGAGCAGTATCACAAAAACACTGTCCCTGCCTACGGCAACCTATGAAGGCAGAGTATACCGCTATGGACTCGCTGTTCTCACTCCCGCAAGGGAGCGCAGGTGCAGTGAGTATCAGAAAAATGGGTCCGGCAATGCTGGAAGGCTTGACCCATTCGACTCGACTTATTCCAGCAGTTCAAAAACACTATTGACCAGGAGGAACTCATTAGATGAGCGTCGTTACTAAAGCGATCGTCAATGCTGATGCCGAAGCGCGCTACCTGAGCCCCGGCGAACTCGACCGGATCCGTTCTTTCACCTCTGGTGGTGAGCGCCGTCTTCGCATTGCACAGACCCTGACTGAAGCCCGCGAGCGTATCGTTAAGCAAGGTGGAGACCAACTCTTCCAGAAGCGCCCTGATCTCGTTTCCCCCGGTGGTAACGCCTATGGTTCTGAGAAGACCGCTACCTGTCTTCGTGACTTAGACTACTATCTTCGTCTGATCACCTTCGGAATTGCTGCTGGTGATGTGACCCCTATTGAAGAAATTGGGGTTATCGGAGCTAAGGAAATGTATCGTTCCTTGGAAGTGCCTCTGCCTGGTATGGCTGAGTCTATCCGTTCAATGAAGCAAGTGGCTACCGGTCTTCTATCTGGTGAAGATGCCGCTGAAGCTGGCTACTACTTCGATTACTTGGCTGGTGCTTTGGGCTCCTAGCCCTCCTATATAACGAGAACCACTTGGGAGTTTTAAATTATGCAAGATGCAGTAACTTCTGTAATCAATACCTATGACGTCCAGGGCAAATACCTGGACACCAGTGCCATCGATAAGCTGAAGTCCTACTTCGCTACCGGTGAGCTACGCGTCCGTGCCGCTGCGACCATCTCTGCCAATGCTTCCTCCATCATCAAGGAGTCGGTGGGCAAATTGTTCGGTGAGCAGCCTGATCTCGTCCGTCCCGGTGGAAATGCTTACACCACCCGTCGCTATGCTGCCTGCATCCGCGACCAAGACTACTTCCTGCGCTATGCTACCTACGCTATGTTGGCTGGAGACCCCTCTATTCTTGACGAGCGTGTGTTGAATGGCCTTAAGGAAACCTACAACTCCTTAGGCGTGCCTATTGCTTCTTCTGTAAAAGGGATTCAATCTCTCAAGGAAGTAGTAGCTAGCTTGGTGGGTCCTGATGCCGGTAAAGAGATGGGGGTCTACTTCGACTACCTGTCTTCTGGGTTAGGCTAAAAATCTGTTTCAGCTCTCAGTGGTTAGCTTTTAGGCTAATCACTGAGGACTACAGATGTGTATTTAACTAACTGCTTTTGCAGACTTAGGAGAACGCCCATGAGCCGCCAAGTGCGTATCACGGCCATCATGCCTCGCCGCTCTCAAGGAGTGGATAGCGGTCGTGAAATTCAAAATGTTTATTTCACGAAAAAAGTCAGCTATGACCAATGGACTCCAGAGATGACCCGCATTGGCCGCCAAGGTGGGACTATTCTGAAAGTAGAGGTCATGGGTAGTTAAGACCGTGCTCCTTATGGATGTGTCTTAAGCTAGTTGATGAGCTGGAATTTTTGCTAGATTTATTTGTTGACTTATCGACGGAGTTAGGTATCATGAGTCGCTTATTTAAACTAACTGCCTGTGTGCCCTCTAAAGCAAGAGTCCGCACAGGACGTGAACTGCAAAATACCTATTTCACAAAATTGGTGGAATATGGCCGTATGTATCCAGAAATGCAGCGCATCTCTCGCCAGGGAGGAAAAATCCTCAAGGTTGAGCTATACGCAGGTAGTCCTGGACAGAATGCGGGCGTTGGAGGCTAGAAATAAAACCGGGTGCTAAGCCCGGTTTTTGTTTAAGGTCTGAGTATGGCCTAATCTCGAAGCACCATTTCATGTTTGGAATACATTGAATTATGAATATCCTTTTGCACAAATGGTTCGACATGCTGCGCGATTGCAGCTGCTGGATCACTTTGGGATATGGTGCAAGCCATTTACCGGATTCAGGAATTCACCGCGAATCTCTCCTATGAGGCTTTGGAGAGTGATCATGAGGCGTGGAAGTACCTACTATTCACCAAAGTAAAGCTTCAGTACTTCTGGGTCTAAGCCATGAACAATCCTCAGCTCCGGCAGACTTTGGCTGAGGGTTTTACCATAGCCTTTGCGGGTCATGCGTGGGTCCAGGATAGCAACTACGCCTCGATCTTGATGTGAGCGAATCAGTCTGCCAAATCCCTGCTTTAGTCGTAAGGCTGCATAGGGTAGGGCCAAGGCTGTAAACCACGCCCAAGTATCCCCACCTTTTTTGAGCTTTTCACAACGGGCATCATAGACAGGGTCGCCAGGGGATTGAAATGGAATCCGGTCAATGATCACCAAACTAAGCTGAGGACCATCTACGGAAACCCCTTCCCAAAAACTGCTGGTAGCAAATAGGACTGGATTTGGCGTAGAACGGAACCATTCTAAAAGCTGGCGCTTGGGCATTTGCTTTTGGTGTTTGCTGGGCCAGGCAAGTTTATCCGCCAGAGCTTCGTAGCACTGAAGCATCGCCCCCATGGAAGTGAATAGAACAAAAGCCCTTCCTTGAGAAAGATTGACTAACTTCTCTACTTCTACGGCAACCTGTTCGTTAAACGAAGCTTGATTGGGGTCTGGTAGATGACGGGGTAAATAAAGTAAGGCTTGCTCTTTGAAGTTAAACGGACTGCTGAATTTGAGTTCTAAAGCCTTTTGCGGTTCCAAACCTACCTGGGCCCGGAAATAATTAAAAGGGTCGCTCCCCCCGGTCGTTAAGGTGGCAGAAGTCCAGACGCTGGTTGGACTATCTTCACAGAAAAACCAACTTTGCAGTTGAGCAGCCAAGTCTAAGGGCGCGCTCAAGAAAGCTGCTTTGGTTCCGGTCCGATGGGCTTCTGTTTGTTGCCAACTCACCCATTCTGGGGAGGGATTCATCAATAAATGGAGATGCCCTAGATAGCCAGCAAGGATGTCAGCTAAGCGGTCTCTACGCATCAGAGAAACGGCACCTTCCAGATTCTTTTCAGACTTTTCTTTGCCCTGCTCTTTTTCTTTAAGGTCGAGGCTTAGGAGTTTTTTTTGAAGAGCCATAATTTTTTGGTGCAAATGAGCCAAATCCAGTCGCTCCAGTTCCAGGGTGCGGTCACTGGGGTCTTCTAGCACGCGCGCAAAAACTTGGTTTGCAATTTGTTCAACCGCTACTCTAGAGATTTCTACCTGTGCAAATTGTTTGCGTATTCGCTTTAAGGTTCTTCTAAGTCCAAAGTTACTAAATTCCAGGGTTAGGGTTCGGGTGGCATATTCAGCAAACTGATGGGCTTCATCCACTACCAAAAAGTCATAGGGAGGGAGCAACTGGCGACTGGTAGCCCAATCCATCAACAGCAGGGCATGGTTGGTCACCAAAATCTGCGTTTGGGCCAGATTACGACGAGACTGAAAGTAAAAACAGCTGTCAAAATGAGGGCAGCGTTCCCGTAGGCAATCATCGCCATCGGAGCGCACTTCATCCCACAGTTCGGAAGTGGGTTGGGCCTGGAGCTCAGACCAATCACCCTCTATAGAGGTTGCTGCCCAAGTCCTAAATGCTTCTGGAGCCGCTTGTACTAAGAGATATTCGTCCCAGCGACGTTTAGAAAGATAATGACTGCGACCTTTCACCAGTTGGGCGGTAAAAGGAATCCCTAGGGCTTTTTGCAACAGAGGGATGTCTTTGTAGAGATACTGTTCCTGAAGAGCAATGGTCGCCGTAGAGATCACTACCCGCTTGCCGGTGAGGACGGCAGGGACCAAGGCCGCAAAACTTTTCCCCGTGCCTGTTCCTGCTTCTACGACCACGGGCATCTTTTCTGCAAAGCCCCGGTGGATGGCCCGAGTCATTTCTAATTGAGCGGTCCGAACCTCATATCCTTCAAAAGCCCTGGCTATTTTGGCGAAGGCTTCGTCCAGAGATAGGACTGGCTGGGAATGTGCAGAAGATGACACAGAACCGTTTAGATATCTTTATTCATGATGCAACGAATAAAGGTTAATTGTTTGTTATTTAGTAATTCTCTGAATGTTCGATGTTACCTTTTAAAAGAGATATGTAGGTCAGGGCCTCTTTGTTATAAAACGTAACAAGTAAGTTCTGAACTTATACGCTCCTGTTCCTCTCAAAAAAAACAAACGTATAGATCTTGAAAGCCTCTATCCTAGAAGAGTCTGGCTCGGTCATATACCCTGTGATGATAACAGTGACAATGCCCTGACAAAGTGGCGCATAACAGGAACTCCTTTTTGTCAGGATTAAGCCCTGATAGGAATGTAAGACCTACGTTGACTTTGGGGAGGGGCAGTGTTATCAGAGTTAGAGGAAAACTTAAGTTGTTCTTTAATTAGAACAATTCGAAGTAGACCCCACATGGCGCTATTCTGTGTTATCGCATGTGTGCCAGAAAAGTTGACGTTTTTCAGTCAGGAGTCCCCACAAATTATGAGTGCTATCACTAAAGCTGTCCTAAACGCGGATGCTGAAGCCCGCTACCTGAGTCCTGGAGAGTTAGATGTAATCCGTTCTTATCTACAATCTGGAGAGCGTCGCGTGCGCGTAGCCCGTGCATTGGCCGACAATTCCCAAAAGATTGTTAGAGCAGCCGGAGATCAGTTGTTCCAGAAGCGACCTGATATCGTTTCTCCCGGTGGCAATGCCTTCGGGGAAGTAAAAACTGCCAAATGTCTGCGTGACATGGATTATTTCCTCCGCCTGATTGCCTATGGCGTGCTCGCTGGAGATACCGCACCCATTGATGAAATTGGCTTGATCGGAATCAAGGAAACCTATCGTCTTTTAGAGACCCCTATTCCTGCTACGGTTGAGGGAATCAAAAACATGAAGGCTCAAGCTGTGAGCATGATGTCTGGAGATGATGCTGCGGAAGCTGGCTTCTACTTCGATTACGTCATTAGCGCAATGTCTTAATAACATGCCGCAACTCCTGTGGGGGTTCGGCGCTAAAAAACTACAAGGAGAACCTCCAATATGGCAATCGATGCAGTCACCCGGGTCATTAACCGGACTGATTCTCAAGGTAAATATGCTCTAGGGGCAGACCTAGATGAAATCGCAAATTTCTTTAGCAGCGGAGAAGCACGTATAAAAGCTGCTTCTACTATCAGTGCGAATGCTTCTGCTATTCTGCGCCAATCTGTTTCGCGCCTATTTAGCGATCAACCTGACCTGCTCAGTCCGGGTGGGTATAGCTATACTTCTCGTCGTTATGCTGCTTGTGTACGTGATATGGAGTATTTCCTCCGTTATACTTCCTATGCTTTGGTGGCTGGTGACACCTCCATCCTCGATGAGCGGGTGCTTAACGGGTTGAAAGAAACCTATACCTCTTTGGGCGTTCCTATCGGTTCTACCGTGTCTGGTATTGTGGCGATGAAGAGTGTCGTCGCTGAGATGGTTGGTGGAGAGGCCGCACAGCAAACCAACCGCTTTTTTGACCATTTGGCTCAGGGACTGAGCTAGAACTTCCCTTCTCATCCTTTTAAAGAGGGCCTAACAGGGCCCTCTTTTTTGTCGGCAACTTAGGTATCTACGGATAGGGTGGTTATGCTCTCTCCCCCATTTTAAATGGCTTATAGGCCGGGGAAATAGGGCCCTATGAGTAATGGGGGCTATTAGCGCATACGCGGCTTCTGGCGCCTTCTCGGTAGTAAGTACCCCAAATAGCGTTTATTTTGCTCTAAACGGCATTGAGACTTGCGAATAAATTGATTTTGCATATTTCTAGAGTCGCCTGATTGCACTATCGTCAACCTAGCTCTTCAGCCTATGGCCGGGGGCCTTACTGGTGGTCCAGATAGAAGGTTGGGAGGAATAAATCCATCCTGACAGAGTAAAGCCTAAAGCGACTTCTAGCGCTAACAGAGGGTTATAGCCCCCAGGCAATACTTACTTGCGGAGGAAACCATCTGAATGGTGCTGAATTTTTGACAGATGTCTTCGGGCTAAAGGCGCATGCTCACGAGAGAGAATCCAGCAAAATCTCTGATAACCAAAGTAATAAAGTAAGACAATTTATGGTCAGCATCTCAGAAGATCTATACAGATGATTCGATTGTCACTATACTGTGATTGTCGCTTAGGTAAAAATTCATGGCTACAGTAAGTGGGAAAGAATTACTGAAAAAAGTTGAAGAACTCAAAGGTACTCCAAAAAAAGAAATGGCTCGGCAACTAGGCTTTGTGTCCAAAACCAAAACCGGTCAGGAGCGAGTAAAACTTGCTTCTTTCATGAATGCTTTGCTGGAAGCAAAGGGTGTTGGCTTTGGTGGAAGTTCTGAACGTGATGGACGGGGCGGACGTTCTGCCTCTTATCGCATCCAAGTTCAACAAAATGGTAACTTGTTGGTAGGCGCAGCTTACACTCGTGAGATGAGCCTAGAGCCTGGTACAGAGTTTGAGATCCAGCTTGGACGCAAACATATTAAGTTGGTTAAAGTCAACGGTGGTGATGGGGACGATTAGTGCCATAAAGTGCGATTGACGGTCGCAGTATGCAAATACGGAGGACTGTTACAAAACCTCTGGCGCTAAGCTAAGCTATGTTCAAATCGACTGTGTAAAGGATGTTTGGAAGTTTGCTCCTACGGCAAAGTGACATCTACACTAGGTTTCAATCCATAGAAGATATCTAACGCATATGCTCTAAAGCTCAGTGGACGCTCTTGCTCAAGTCTGCTTTCTTTAGAGCTTATGTTGTTACTAGGGGATCTCCGTGGGGTACGCTTTGAAAATATGCATCCTTGTAATAACTAGTTCCCCTCCGGGAAGTAATGGCCGAGCGGTGTTGTAAAGATTCTTTACCCGTGATTCAATTTTGCCCTTGTGCTCCCGTGGCAACATCTTTTCGGAGAAGTTTCCAAGTTATAGGCACTGGATCTCCCCTTTTTGCTTCGGGCTAAGCACTAGTCTATGGAGTGAAGGCCAAAACTGTTGTCGCTATAGCTTACGAATCAGTCCAGTCATTACACCACGTACTTCGAGACCACTACGCGGATGAATCGGAGGGTATTTTTCATTGGCTGGATCAAGCCAAGTTTTACCATTTCGGTTGCGCAAATACTTAAGCGTCATTTCTCCATCAATGCGGGCAACAATAATTTGGCCATCACGGGCTTGGTTGGTTATAGACACCACCACAATGTCTCCCTCATAGATTCCTGCGTTGATCATCGAATCACCCTTTACTTTGAGTAAGAAGGTCTGATTGCGGTCTTGAATCAGGTATTCGTCTAAGGACATACGTTGGTCTAAATAGTCTTCTTCTACTCCTACGGGTTCTCCTGCCGGGATACGCGTTTCTAAAAGAGGGACTCCCAACAACTTAGGATGGATATAAAAGCGGGTACTTTCTGGCCGATCTTTAGCCAAGTAACCTGATTCTTCTAAAACTTGTATCCACCGATATACCGTGGTGCGATGCTGCTTAAGATCATCCGCTAGGGTGCGGATAGGGGGTAAGGGCCTGTTGGAGTAGGTCTCAATGAGTTGTTGTAAAAACTCTTTCTGGCGTCTGGTTATCGACATAGGTATTCAGAACAAACTGATTGGAGTACTTATGTACACATTGTGACAAATCTTGTGTCATTTGTCCTCAAAAATGTATTTCGCCCCTTTTACGCAAGAACTTTAGATCTTTACGATGCAGATACTATGACCCCGTAGGACAATTGAAGCAGTGTCGAAGCGTGCTCATGTCCTTCCGTCCGCTGATTCGCCAAGTACAGCCTTTGCCTTTTATTCAGGAGGCCCTGGCCAAACTAGTTCCTGGAGAGACTCTGCGCCTGCAAGGGGCTAACCGTGTTGCCCGTGGACTTGTTGCTTCTGTTTTGGCTCAAACGCGGCAAAGTAGCCTATGTATTGTTTGTGGAACACTGGAAGAGGCGGCTCGCTGGAGTGCCCAGCTGGAATTGATGGGCTGGAGTGTGGTGCATTTCTATCCCACTTCTGAAGCTTCTCCCTATGAGCCCTTTGACCCGGAGGAAGAAACTACTTGGGGACAACTTCAGGTCTTGGCAGAACTGACCTATCCAAGTTCACATAATATTTCAGCTATTGTCACTACGGAACGGGCTTTACAACCTCATCTACCCCCGAAAGACCTATTTAGGCAGTACATTCAACAAGTCAAAGCCGGAGATGCGCTCCCCCAGGAATCGTTCATCCAAACCTTGGTCCGCTTGGGGTATGAACGGGCGAACACCGTGGAAACCGAAGGCCAATTTGCCCGTCGGGGAGATATTGTCGATGTCTTTCCGGTCTCTGCCGAGATGCCTTTACGGGTGGAATGGTTTGGCGATGATGTGGAGCGCATTCGTGAATTTGACCCCAATACGCAGCGCTCCTTAGACCTGGTGCCTCAGTTGCGACTCACCCCTACAAACTTTGGCAGTCTGGCCTTGCCCTTGCTCCAAAACCGATTGACGGATGCTCAGGTGCAGAACTTGCCTACTGCGATGCAGGAGGATTACCAAAACAAAATTCTTGAAGACCAGATGCCGGAAGGTGCCCGCCGCTGGTTCGGTTTTGCTTTTGACCACGTGCATTCGTTGTTGGATTATCTTCCCGACGATACGCTGGTGGTCTTGGATGAACCTGCGCTCTGTTATGCCCATGCCCGACGTTGGCTAGAACATTCCCAAGAGCAGTTTATAGAGGTTTTTGGCCAAGAGCCCAAAGGTTACCAAGTGCTGCATCGGGCCTGTTTTGACCCTCAATCTTTGGTACTATTGCCTCCCCTCAATACGTTCTGTGTAGTGGCCTTAAGTGAAATTGCCACGGATGCACGTACCCATGGCAATCTGGCTGCTCGCCCGGTACCTTCCGTGCCCCATCAATTTGGGTCTTTAGCGGTGATGCTCAAGGACTTGCGGGGGGAGGGAATGGCTGTTTGGCTGATTTCATCCCAGCCATCGCGAACCGTAGCTCTTTTACAAGAACACGATTGTCCCGCCCAGTTTTTAACCAATCCAGAGGACTATCGGGCTGCAGAACGGCTACAGCGCGACCGTGTAGCGGTAGCCCTTAAATCTTCGGGACTGGCAGAGCTGGAAGGGTTTATTCTGCCTACCCTGCGGACCGTTGTTATTACCGACCGTGAATTTTTCGGTCAACATCTCCTGACGACTCCGAGCTATGTCCGCAAACGCCGTCGGGCCCAATCCAAACAAATTGATCTGGATAAGCTGCAACCAGGAGATTTTGTCGTTCATCGCAGTCATGGCATCGGTCAGTTTAAGAAGCTAGAAACGATGGTGCTTAATCGGACTAGCCGAGAATATTTGGTGATTGAATACTCTGATGGCCTTCTACGGGTAGCCGTGGACCAGATGGGTACCCTTTCTCGCTACCGGACCTTGGGAGAAGGGAAACCGGCGCTGTCAAAAATGAGCGGGGCCACCTGGGAAAAGCAAAAGCAGAAGGTCAAAAAAGCAGTCCAGAAGATTGCTTTTGACTTACTCAAGCTCTATGCTCAGCGGGCTGAACAGCGAGGCGTGGTCTTTCCTCCCGATAGCCCGTGGCAAGACGAATTGGAATCTTCTTTTCCCTATCAAGTCACTCCTGACCAGCTCAAAGCGATCCAAGCGGTCAAACAGGATATGGAACTAGAGCGACCGATGGACCGCCTCGTCTGTGGGGATGTTGGTTTTGGCAAGACGGAAGTAGCAGTTCGGGCTGTATTTAAAGCCTTGATGGGAGGTAAGCAGTGCGCTGTTTTGGTGCCGACAACCGTCCTTGCTCAGCAGCACTATCACACCTTTAAAGAACGTTTTGCACCCTATCCAATTCGTCTTGGTTTGCTCAACCGCTTCCGTTCGCCTGCGGAAAGAAAGATACTCCTCGCTCAGCTCAAGACGGGGGATTTGGATCTAGTGATTGCCACCCATCAACTGTTGGGCAAAGAAGTTCAGTTTAAAGACTTGGGCCTTTTGGTGATCGATGAGGAGCAGCGCTTTGGGGTAGCCCAAAAAGAGAAAATCAAGCTATTCAAGACTAAAGTCGATGTTTTGACCCTGAGTGCGACGCCGATTCCTCGAACTTTGTATATGGCGCTTTCCGGGGTGCGGGAAATGAGTTTGATCACGACGCCACCGCCTTCTCGACGTCCGATTAAAACCCACCTTTCACCGATGGACCCGGAAATCGTCCGTACGGCTATTGCCCAAGAATTGGACCGGGGTGGGCAAATCTTTTATGTGTTTAACCGCGTGGAAGGTATTGAAGAGGTTGCCGCTAAACTGCGGGAGATGTCTCCGTCTGCGCGTATTGTTATTGCCCACGGTCAGATGGATGAAGGTCAATTGGAAACCACGATGTTGGCTTTTTCTCAAGGGGAAGCGGATATACTCGTCTGCACTACGATTATTGAGTCAGGATTGGATATTCCCAGGGTGAATACGATTATTGTGGAAAATGCCAATCAACTTGGTCTTTCCCAGCTCTATCAATTGAGGGGCCGGGTTGGACGCTCTGGTACTCAAGCCCATGCTTGGTTGTTCTATAAGAAAGATGAAGCCTTAACAGACCTAGCCCGTAAACGGCTACGGGCCATCCAAGAATTCACACAGTTAGGTTCTGGCTATCAGCTAGCGATGCGGGATATGGAAATCCGAGGGGTGGGAAACCTTTTAGGCTCCGAACAATCAGGTCAATTAAACACCGTAGGTTTTGACCTGTATATGGAACTACTGGAAGAAGCGATTCAAGAGATTAGGGGTCAGGAAATTCCGAAGGTGGAAGATACCCAGATTGACCTAAGCCTCACGGCCTTTATTCCAGCTGATTACATTCCTGATTTGGACCGCAAGTTGGCGGCCTATCGTCATCTCTCCAGTTGCACGAATCGGGCGGAGCTACGGGAAACTCTGGCCGATTGGACGGATAGTTTTGGCCCAGTCCCTCCTCCAGCCCAACAATTAGTCCAAGTCATGGAAGTGAAACTGATGGCTAAAAATCTTGGTTTTTCTCGCATCAAGCCAGAAGGGGCTTCTGTCGTTCTAGAGACGGCCATGGAAGCTCCCGCCTGGGATAAACTACAGACCAAACTGACCGCTTCTCAGCGAGAAAAATGTGTCTATGTCCCAGGACGAGTCGTAGTCCGAGCTTTGAACGCAATGCCAGGGAGCCAGCAATTAGCGTTTCTCTCGGAAATTTTAGAGCGTTGCAGTGCAGAATTGGTGTCTGTTTAGGAGGTGCCCATCGGATGAGAACCTTTCAGCGTGGTGACATTTTTAATGTGATCTTAGAAAAATCAGGGTATCAAAGGCTCTGTATTGTAACTCGGGTAGAGCCTGTCAGTGCAGGGTTAGAGGACGAAGAACTAACAGCCCTGACCGTATTTATTCAATATGCTCCTAAAGATGGAAAAGCGGGTTTGGGTTGGTTTATTGCCCGTCCCTTGCCGGACCAAACGAATCCTGTACGCAGTTTGATTAAAGAAGGGAGTCGTTATATCTGGACTGGAAAAACGGCAGACCCAGAAAGTGCTTGGAGTGCTGAGTTGTCTGACTAAGATTGATTTTTTATGAGTGAAACTGTATGTATCGAAACCAGCATAGTTAGGTATCTGACTGCCAGACCCAGCAATAGCTCTCTTACACTTCGTTAACGCATCCTAGGGGAGAAGCGATCGCACTATTTGAGTTGTGAATGGAAATCGCACTAGAATGATATTGCCTAGTTAGATAAAGGAAGGGATCATGAGCCATTCTGAAATCATTACTGCAACATTAGATGTGATGAGTGGTACGCCAGTTTTTGCAGGAACGCGAGTGCCTGTACAAACGTTACTGGATTATTTGAAGGCAGGAGAATCCATTGATGATTTTCTTGAAGGATTTCCTACAGTCAAGCGGGAACAAGTGATTGCATTCTTGGAAGCTGCTGAAGCGCAGATTGTTAATCTGGTTGCATAGTGTGAAGATTTTACTTGACGAGTGTATTGACCGAAGGCTGGCAGAGCAGTTGTCTGGACATGAGGTGAAAACACTACCACAAATGGGTTGGGCTGGCATCAAAGATGGGGAACTCTTGCGTTTGGCTGAAGGGGAGTTTGATGTGTTGATCACGGTGGATCGGAATTTGCCTTTTCAGCAAAATTTGGCAGTTCTAGATTTGGTGGTTTTGGTGTTGCAAGCACGGTCAAATCGATTAGCAGATCTTCAAGTATTGGTTCCTGAAATTTTGGCAATTGTTGACACAGCACCCAAGGCAACAGCCACGGTGGTCAGGGAATAAGACAATTACGCTGCCTGCGATCGCATTTGTGCCCGCAACCAGCGATCTCTAGTATCGAGAAGAAGAGTCGCACTTCTTGCCAAAATTACGAATTGCTTTCGATGTTGGGGCGATCGTGTTTTTTTAGCGATTGAGGTGATACTGTGCTGACTGATTTGTGCGGCGATCGCACTGCTAAAATAGAAGCACGTTAATCCGAAGGTGATTGTAGGATGCCAATTACATTCCAGCGGAACTAGAGCAGTTTATCCAAAGTCAGGTTACTAGCGGCAAATATGCCTCTGTTAATGAGGTATTCTTGACCGGTATTAAGCTATTAGAGGAACGAGAACGCCTCTATCAAGGACGATTTGAAGAATTACGCCGTGAATTTCTGGTTGGGGTTGAGGAAGCTGAGCGAGGCGAATTATTAGAGGCGCAAGCGGTAATAAGTGGGCTGCAAGAGAAATTGGGACAGTGACGGGTTCAGAGCGATCGATGAGCAATTTTTGCAGAATCACACCAACTGCAAGTTAAAGAGTAAAGAGGACACCATCGATCCAGCACTAACTACACATCAGGCTATTGATACTCAATTTAATTACTATCAAGTTTGTCAAGCAATCGTCACTTCAGAAGATAAGTAAACATCCTGAATAGCATGAAACAAGGCTACTCCTTCATCGAAAGGACGCTGGAAGGTCTTACGACCAGAAATTAATCCTGAACCTCCAGCTCGTTTATTAATCACAGCAGTACGGAT
>CASBPW010000287.1 GCA_949127685.1 Candidatus Sivonenia alaskensis PMM_0068
AGATTCAAGCAGATGCAGCCTCTACTTTATTAGGCCCGATTGGTATTTCTCAGCAGATCCTGGACACCACAGTCAAGGCAGATGGAGCGGGGCTCTTTATGTTTACGCTGCAGCCTTCCATCAACTTGCCTGCTGGGACACGTTATCGGGTCAACATTACCGCTACGGACCCTCAAGGCATTCAGTCACAAAAAACAGAAGTCCTATTTGTCCAGAAGTAACCTTTCTGTGCTCCTAAAAAGAGGCATCTTACTGAGATGCCTCTTTTTAGGAGCTTTGAATTTGGTCATTCTGCTCAGGCGGGTAGAGGCGCTAACTCATAGCTGGATAGGGATAGGAACCACATATCAGGAAGTCTGATATCAATGATTAGGAAATCATATAGTTCTTATATTTGGTATCGAAATATACAAAATGGCTTTTCAGAACTTAATAATATATGTAAAGAAGATGATACAAAACGAAGAAAAAACTGTTTTCGATGCGTGTATCTTCTCTAAAATTTACTGAACTAAAGATGAAAGTTTGTACCGCTCCGCGCCTCTTGAAGCCTTCCCCCTCTACCTTGCCCGTTTATCCTCGGAAAGATCTCTGGAGCCCTGTACGTGACTGGTTGGAAACACTAGAAGTCACGGATCCGAAGATAGCTCATCAGATTTGTAAACTCATTCCTTCGCAATGTCCTTTTGAACGGGATGTTCGACTATTTGGTCGCACTTTGTTCCACATTCCAGCCCTTTGCACGCTCAATCCTTTTTATGACCAGTTCGTCATGCTGCGCTTCCGCGCTATGAGCTTTCTCGTAGACCAGTGCGGGGAAGACGTCAGTCAATATTGCCGCTAAATCAATTCCTCTAGACCAGCTGATTGAGCCAAGGCAGTAGGTAGCTATGGACAAGCTCAGGCTGGTCATCGTGGGGACAATGCCCTGTCTGGGGAAGGGCTACAAATTCCAGATTGGGATGGTACTTTGTGAAGTCTCGTCCTCGCTTAATCGGGGTCCAAGGGTCATCTTCACCCCATAGAACCAAAATGGGGTTAGGCACTAACGGTAAGAGTTCTTCCGGTAATTCATCCCCGGCAGGTCCAGTAATAATTTTGATAAATACTTGGGCGGCTCCTGGAGCCTCTGCCGGTTTACACAAAAGGTCTACCAATTCATCGGTAACTGCATCCTTATTTCCATAAACTTGGAGTAAGGTATTGCGCACATTCCGAGGAGAGCGGACTCGGTTAAACAAAAACGCTCCTACTCCAGGGATATTCAAGGCAAGGCGAAAAACTTCCATCATCGGGCGGAGGAAAGCTGGAAGTTCTTCAGGGCGATGCGTAAGGCCCCCGGCACAGTTGAGAAGCACCGTTCCTTTTATAGGAACCCCTGAAGGTTGATGGGCACTAGCCATCAAAGCCACCAGAGACCCGATCGAATTACCCACCAGCACAACAGGTTCGGTGATAAATGTTTTCAAAAAATCAATCAACTGCTCTTCCAATAAATTCAAGGTGTATTCCACCTCTGGTTTATCAGAAGCCCCAAAGCCAAGCCAATCCAGGGCGTAGACCTGATAATGTTCAGCTAAAACAGGGATATTTTTGCGCCAGTGCCCTACTGAGGCCCCAAAGCCATGGAGTAAAACGAGAGGTTGGCCCTGGCCCCTAACGGTATAGTTAATTTTGTGTCCCCGCCACAGCCACGTATGGGTTTCATATTGAACCGTAGGAACCATTCTAGTCTTCCAGCTAATTCAAGATTAAGAGCGCATAATGGGCGCTCTTAACAGTATCACCCTGCTTTTGAATTCTGGAACGCAAAGTTATTGAGGACTCCCCAGTGATGCAGGCCATCGATAATGCCTTGGCCATTAGGAGAGGGACTGCGGTAAAGCTGATGTATTCTTTCCAAATGAGCCGTTAGTTCAGTGCGTGCATTCCCCAAAACGGTTCCCCGACAGGGTAACTTGAGTAAACTCAGCTCTGAAGGATGATCTCCAAAGAAGTAACTGTCTTCGTCGGAAATTTCCAATTCGGCACGCAGATAGTCCACCGCTTCCGCTTTGTCAGCAGCCAGCACATCTAAGCACCAATCCTGGCTAGAAACGATCTGCGCTTTGATCTTATGTTGGAGGAACAAATCTTCTAGATGCTGTACCACCCATTCTTGCCCTGGGTCCACAGAAAAACGAAGTCGGAAAGGCCCTCCAGCAGCAGTTATATCTTCTGGCTCTTCAGGTTGGAGGGCCAGTACATCGGAGGAAAATTGCTGTGTGATCACTAGAACTTTTTCTCTGGACCAATTCTGATTGAGGTCATTCATCCATTGCAGCAAAGGAGAGTAATCGGTCCCTTCGCGCTGGTAAAGTCCAATCCCCCCTTCACAAATTAAGTAGTCCGGTATCAACAAACCTACAGGTCGGCTACTGAGCATATGCTCAAGGGCTAAAACCGAGGCCAAACTGTAGTCTGTGGTATACACCAGGAACACTTGGTCTCGGATGGTATTAAGTTGTTCATTAAAGAAGCTTAAATCTGTAGAATTTCCTGGTAACAGTTGTTCTAGGCCTACTACCACAAGCTTTTTCACTTTCTGTTCCATTCGGTATGACCGTATAGATTCGCATCTATCCTATAGGGCGGTGGAGCTACGACATGTTGAACTATTATCAAACACTGAAGGGATCATTGAGCCTCGTTAATCGTTTGTTCTTTATTGTTTCTTAAGCTTTGAGGTTTGGAGAGGATTAAGTCCCCCCTCTCGGCATGCGGAGAGGTCAAACCTCCGCCTTCTCCCCAATGCGAGGCTCTGTCCCCTTCAAGAGTCGCTGCATATTAGCCTTGTGACGAATGATCACGTACAAACCACCGACCGCCCCAAAGAGCACGTAGCTAGGGGGATTGCTGAAAATATACATCATTGGGGCAATGGACAAGGCTGCCAGCACAGAACCTAAGGAAACCCAACGGGTCAAGCCGACAATCACACCCCATAAGGCCAGTGCACAGAGTCCTACGCGCCAATCCATCGCCAAAAGAAGCCCGACACTGACCGCTACCGACTTGCCACCGGAAAAATTCAAAAAGATAGATTTACTGTGGCCCAGAATCGCCATGAGCCCTGCGGCAATCACCCAAAGGTCTGATCCCTGACTTAAAAACTGAGCACTTAAAACAGCCAGGACTCCTTTAAATACATCTGCGGTAAAAACAGCTGTAGCTGGCCCTTTTCCTAAAACGCGAAGGACATTGGTAGCTCCCGTCGATTTGGAGCCGTATTCACGAATATCAATATTTTTCAGCCACTTGCCCGCCCAATAACCGCTGGGAATAGAGCCCAATAGATAACCCACCGGAATCCCGAAAGCCCCGATCCAGGAATTCACTTAGCTCCTCCTTGAGGAATAAACCGTTCCAAGTTTTCCCGCAATTCCTTGGGTGAAAATAGCATCGGAATGAAATGAATACTCTTCACTTCTTGGAAAAAAAGGAGAATGGGCACGGGAGACCAAAGAATTTTCCAGGTGAACCAATCTACATAGGGAAAATCCACCAAGGTTTTCCCGGAACGCTGCACCGCAAAAGTGGTTTCTAAAAATACAATACGCAGCGTAGCTGTTTGATAGATAAGAAATAAGCCGAAGAGAACCAGAAGAAGCGCGGGCACCAGGGGCAAGATAAATAGCGCCGCAATTCCTAAGGCAAGAACGATTAAGGACAGCGTGAAATTCGGGGAGAGGGCTACGGGTAGGGCCATGGTGATCATGCTAAGTTTTTTTACCCTATCACGGGTGGCTTTAGAGAAAGGATCCTGCTATCGATTGATAATGGAAACATGGCAACTATTTTGCGCACATGGGCTTTTCGCTATCTCTGGTTCTACAACCTCGTTTCAAAAAGTACGAGCCTCCTGGTGGGAGGAGAACAACGATTTCGAACGTTGGCCTTGCAAGGTCTTTTGTCCAACCCAGAGAAAAAAGCTCTAGACCTTTGCTGTGGAAGTGGTTTAGCCTCTCAAGCACTCTCTGAAGAAGGATATGACCTAACCGGTTTGGACTGTTCTCCCATCGCTATCAAAACAGCACAAGCCTCGGTCCCGAAAGGGAAATTTGTCTTAGGACGAGCCGAGAAATTACCCCTGGAGGCCAATCAGTTTGATTTAGTCCATACCAGCATGGCCTTACATGAGATGACCCCGGCGCAAGTCCAAAAAATTTATGGCGAAGTCTATCGGGTGCTGAAACCTGGTGGAGTTTTTACCTTTATTGACTTTCATAAGCCGTCCCTTCCGCTCCTCTGGCCGGGCTTGGCTCTATTTCTCTGGCTTTTTGAAACCGAAACTTCTTGGCAATGGATAGAACAAAAACCTACACCACTCCTTCAGCAGCAGGGATTTGCCGTCCGAAAAATGCACCTTCATGCCGGAGGTAGCCTACAGGTGATTCAGGCTCAGAAACTTTAACATGTCTATTAGGTCCCAGTTCTCCATGGTTATCCCCGTGTCCATCCCAAGAGTACCTAGAATCGCCCTTACCATAGGCGACCCCGCAGGCATCGGCCCCGAAGTGGTGCTCAAAGCCCTGGCCCAGAAGAATTGGCAGACCCAGTGTCAAATCACCTTGGTCGGTACTGCCAGCGTATTGCATAGCTGCTATCAATCTCTAGAACATCGAGGTCATATATCCGACCCGGACCAGTGGGAACTCCTGGAATTACCCTGTGCATCCTTCACGTTGGGTTCCGCCCAAGCCAGCAGTGGAGCAGCCAGTTTTCATTATCTGAAGACGGCGATTCAGGAGACCTTGGCAGGTCGATTTGATGGCATAGTCACCGCCCCGATTTCTAAAACCGCTTGGCATCAGGCCGGTCATTTTTATCCAGGGCAAACTGAATTGTTGGCCCAACTAAGCGATGTAGAACGCTACGGCATGATGTTTCATGCCCGTTCTCCTCACACAAACTGGGCTTTGCGGGTACTCTTGGCCACGACCCATATTCCCCTACGCCTAGTCCCAGAGGTTTTAAATAGCCAGCTTGTCCGTCAAAAACTGGATTTATTTCTGGAAGTTCTGAGGCAAGATTTTAATGAACCGGATCCAAAGATCGCGGTAGCTGGTCTTAACCCCCATGCCGGAGAAGCAGGAGCTTTAGGCACTGAAGAAGTGGAATGGTTGGCCCCGCTCCTTGCTCAATATCCCCAAGTCAGCGGTCCCGTTCCTCCAGATACTCTCTGGGTCCAGCCCGGTCAGCTTTGGCAAGACTCCAACACGCCAGCAAAGGGATATTCCGGCTATCTTGCCCTCTACCATGACCAAGGTTTAATCCCCGTAAAGCTATTAGCGTTTGACCGAGCCGTAAATGTCACGGTCGGACTGCCGTTGGTGCGCACCTCTCCAGATCACGGAACTGCTTTTGATATTGCCGGTCAGGGCATAGCAGACGCTAAGAGTATGATGCATGCTATGGAACTGGCTATAGAACTGATCCTTAATCGTTCTAAACGTGAACAACATGTCTCTGTTAGGCCCTAAGAGTATTAGCCGTGTATACCTAGGCTTTTGCAATTCTTACGCTGTTTGAGATGCCGATAGAAACCTTAGAGATCAAAACGGCACAGGGAAGAAGGTTTCTGTTTGGAAGACAGGACCCGGACGCTCAGGAATATCTGTTTTTTTAATTAAACCCGTCAGCACACTCCCTGGCCCAATCTCCACCGTCCTTTCTACAGAGAGCGCCGCTAATTCAATCACGGTTTCTCTCCAGCGCACTGGACCATCAATCTGACGTGCCAGCCGTTCTTTAAGGACTGTTGGATCTTCCGTGGCGATGGGTTCAGTATTGGAGAGAACAGGAACATGCGCTGTCTGAAAAGGGATAATTTCCAGAATTTCTCGAAAAGCTTGTGCCGCAGGCGTCATCAGCGGTGAATGGAAGGCTCCGCTGACAGCTAGAGGGATAAAGCGTTTGGCTTTGAGTTGGCTTTTCATTGCTGAAACCGCTTCTTTAGTTCCTGAAATCACAACCTGACCTGAGCTATTGTCATTGGCTACTACCACGCCCTCGATCTCTTGAATCAGTCTATGGAGCTCTGTCCGATCAAAGCCAAGAACAGCCGCCATACTGCCAGGAGCTTGCTGGGTTTGTTCGTCCATGAGCCAGGCCCGCTTTTGTACCAACTTCAATCCTGTTGCAAAATCGAAGACGCCCGCAGACCAAAGGGCCGTATATTCTCCAAGAGAATGACCACACACCACATCGGGAACATGTCCTAAGGCGAGGTAATAGAGGGTAGCCGCAGCAGAAACGACATAAAGACAAGGTTGGGTATAGAGAGTTTTATCCAATTCATCCTGGGGCCCGGCACACCGCTCTGATACCGACCAGCCCAACAGAGCATCGGCTTCTTCAAAAAGAGGTTGAGTTAAAGGCTGGCTGGCCATATCTCCAGCCATTCCCTGTTTCTGAGAACCCTGTCCCGGAAATACCCAAGCGGTTTTAGTCATGGTCCATCCCTATCATCCTGAGAATTTAGGGATTGATTTCTTAACTGCCAGAATCACATCCTCAATATCAATATCGGTCAGCTTAGCTGAAATAGGTAAACTAACTGTCTGTCGACCAATTCGCTTAGCATTAGGATAATCTTCCGCCCTCCAACCAAATGTCTTCTGATAGTAAGGATGCTCGGGGATACTCAAATAGTGCACACCTACACCAATATTTTCTGCAGTCATGGCATTTAAGAAGCTATCACGACTGATGCCTGTTCGAGTTTCATCGATGAGAATGGTATAGAGGTGGTAAGCATGGCGAGTATCTGGCTCTGAAGGAGCGGGTAGGTCAATTGGCAACTCAGCAAACGCTTCATTATAACGTTTCCAAATTGCTTGGCGACGAAGCCAGTAGGGTTCAATGCGCCTCAACTGATGAACACCAATAGCGCCCTGCAAATCCATCATGTTGTACTTGAATCCGCATTCTACAACCTGATAGTGCTTGTATCCCTCGTCGCTAAAGCGTTTCCAGGCGTCTTTACTCATTCCATGTAGGGCGAAGACTTTAAGCCGAGCAGCAGATTCTTCACTATTAGTTAAAATCATTCCTCCTTCCCCAGTCATAATATTTTTGGTGACATAAAAGCTGAAGGAGCCAAAACTCCCAAATGTACCAGCTTTGCGTCCTTTATATTCGGTCTCAATGGCATGAGCACAATCTTCAATAATCGTTAGATTACTTTCCTTCGCTAAATCACAAAAAATGTCCATCTCGCAGGGGCGACCGGCAAAGTGCACAGGAATAAGAGCCCTCGTGCGAGGTGTAATTTGAGCAGCAACCTGCTCAGGGTCAATGTTCATAGTGACTGGGTCAATGTCAGCAAGGACTGGAGTTGCTCCAGTATGGATGATGGAATTTACAGTAGCGCAAAAGGTTAAAGGTGTTGTAATGACTTCATCCCCCGGACCTAGACCAGCGGCTAACATACTGAGATGTAATGCTGCGGTGCAGGAATTTACAGCCACTGCATGCTTGGAACCAACGTAGACTTTGAAGTCATTTTCAAACTGGGCAACTTTTGGGCCAGTCCCTAGCCATCCAGTTTTCATGCTAGAAATGACCTCTTCTATTTCGGCCTCCTCGATCGCAGGAGCACCAAAAACTAAAAATCTTTCCTTTGAACGTACTGGTTGGTTTAGACTATCACTAAAGGTTTTCATAAGTATTTAAGACTCTATCCCAATTGGCATGCATGTGTTGGCTATAAACGTTTATGATAACTCAAGAAGCTCAAAGCATTTAAAATTCGTGAACTTGATCCAATTTGCAAGGAAAGACTAATTTTACGGTTGTGCAATTGCAGAAAGATGACTTAAGAACCTTAATTTCTGAATTCTCTTAATATTTTTTTTAGTCGGTATAAAATTGTTGATGATATCGACCCGCTAAATTCTTTTTGCCTAATCAGATCTAAAGAAATATGCTGCTCTCTATCTAAGGGTTGAAGGTCAAACGCCTTTAGTGCATCTTTGTAATTTTCAACAGATTTTCCGCCCAGAATAATAGTATTAGTAGTTCTAAAATCTAAAAGA
>CASBPW010000288.1 GCA_949127685.1 Candidatus Sivonenia alaskensis PMM_0068
AGATTGTCGATATCCCCGCTGATATCAGAAACCTTGAGGTGCGCACCTGGTTTCAGGAAGGGGACCTTGCGGTTCGCTCATTAGTTATTGAGCGTTTGCCAAAAGATTGAACTTGTCCTGGCTATGCCATCGCCTGCGACTGCGCTCAACCAATTTCTATCACCCGAGCAAACCCTGCCCATCTTCGGTGCAACCCTCGGCAGTGCTGATGATGCAGGAGCGCAGTTACTTCATAGCGCCCATGGGAGATCATCAAGGGGGGATAGGGGGGATCCCACGGAAGCGGCTAGGATAATGAAACTTCCTTTTTTCTTAGAGCATGAGCGAAACCATCCAGGTTTATAAAAACATCATCTATGCCTGTGCTGAGGCGATGTCCCCAGAAGCGATTGAACGATTGCTCCAGCGCGCTTTACTCGAAGACCCTGATGGGTTTGAAGAATATCTGAGGCGCTTTGCTAGCGGAGCAATTCCTGAGGCGGAGCGAGCCTATGAAGGCCCCAAGAAAAAACGGGTGCCCAGTCAACTGACCCTAGACAAAATTCTGAAGACTTGGGAAAAACTTCAAGTCAAAGCGCAACAAGAACGGGGCTTGCGGGCTTTAGTAAACAAACTAGCGGAGAGTGATTCGGGCCAAGAATTAACCACGCTCTTTACAGACCTTGACCCTCAAATCAGCCCAGACCTCAACTTTCAAACCGCAGGACGCTTATTGGAACTCTCCAAACTCCTCAAACAAAAAGCGCAGGCCCTCCAGGAAGACCCAGGAAAATTTACGGCCCTAGACCAATTGGGGGCTGGCCTAGCGGATGGAATTCAAGCCGCAGAAGAAGTACAGCGCAGCGTGCTCACCTGGATCTATGAACCCCAAACACCCCGCATGAGTTTTGCCTTACCTCCTAGTCCCTGGCGTAGCTGGTCTCAGGGACTTTCTCATCCTTTGAATCGTGCTTTTTTTGAAGCCTTGGACCGAGGAGAAATCCAGAATTTTGTGGGGATCTACGGTACCCAGTTAGACCTAAAAAGTTGGGTAGAACTGTCCCTCCTGCTGCGCTACACCGAATTCACGCTGCTCGAAGTATTTGACCAACAGGTCATGAGTGAAAAAGCAACAGAGCGTCTAGCGATTTCTACCTTTCTGACCATTGTCAGTATTTGGTCTGAGCTGGCTTTTCATCTTCAAAGCAGCAATCCTGCTTTCTCCAAATCCGCTTTTCAAGTGGCGCTTTATATCTTGCGTAGTTTTGCCCAACGCAGTTACTTTCCCCGTTATGGCCTCATTCTTTTGAGCCTGAGCGGAGGGGCCGTGGGAGAAGCGATTGCCCACTTGGCTGAACCGCTTCGAGAAACCCTAGGCAGTGCGGATATGGCCAAGATTTATAACCTCTTGGGCTTTACTTTCCGCTTTGCGGGTCGCACCGAAGAGGCCAAGAGTTTTCTAGAGCGAGCCATTACCTGGAGTCGTGAAGCGCAAGATTCAGCCACAGAAGCGGCCTGTACTACGAATTTGGGCTGCATTCTACAAGACATAGGACAAACCCGCGAAGCGATTACCCTCCATGAGCGGGCCTTGGTTTTGGTGCGGATGGTGGGAGACCCTAGAGGGGAAGCCTATATCAAAGCCCATCTCGGGCAAGCTCTAGGCGCGGTGTACCGCTATCCGGAAGCCCTGGAACTTCTGGAGCGCAGTTTGGAAACGGCCCAAAATCTAGAAGACCCTTCCTGTATGGTTTTAGCGCTGACGGGGTTGGGCTCCGTCTATTTGGAAATGGAGCGTCCCAGTGAAGCGCTGGTTCATTTGGAGAGTAGTCTGGACTTGGCGCAGAGATTGGGAGATTTCCGCTCTGGAGCGCAGAACTTGCTCTTGATGGCAGAAGTGTACAAAGCCCTAGAGCAATATCGAGCTTCAGTCTTGCGTGCGGCCCAGGCCTTGAGTCTCCTCGCTAGTCTCAAAGCTACAGGCCAAAGACGGGCCCGTGGTTTGTTAACTGTACTCCAAGGCAAGATGGGCGAAGAAGCCTTTGCCTCACTATTGGAAGAACTAAAACCAGAGCTGGAAAAATCTTTAGGTCGGGGTGCTTTAGAGCGGTTGCAGGAACTATGGCAAGAACCCACGTAGCAAGACTTTTCCTGTTTGCAGGTAAGATCGCATCACCTATGCATGCAAAAACCATGACCACTGATTACTATGTTCCCGAACGATTCCGTGATGTGGTCGCTCTGCACATTGCCAAAAACTTTGCCCATCTGCCCAAGGTCCAGGTGCCTCTACTGCTCGGTATTCATGGACCGAAGGGTCAGGGAAAGTCTTTTATGCTCGAAGAGATCCTCAAGTCTTTAGGGGCTAACTCGATACTGATTGGGGCTGGAGAATTGGAAAGTCCCGATGCGGGCGAGCCAGGACGTTTGATCCGACTACGCTATCGAGAAGCGGCTGAATTGATCAAAGTACGGGGAAAGGTAGCTGTTTTAGTTATTCACGATATCGATGCGGGTGCTGGGCGCTGGAGTGGGCTGACACAATATACCGTCAATACGCAACTGGTGAATGCGACCCTGATGGCTATCGCCGATAACCCCAACAATGTTCAACTGCCGGGCAGCTATGATATGACGCCCTTGCCCCGGATTCCGATTATTGTCACCGGAAATGATTTTTCTAAGCTCTACGATCCCTTGACCCGTGATGGAAGGATGAACAAATTTTTCTGGAATCCGACCCATGAAGAGAAAACAGCAATTTTACAGAGCCTCTTCTCGGATGACAGGCTATCGCTTCGAGATATTGAGCAATTGCTCAACTGTTTCCCCAAGCAATCTATAGATTTCTTTGCAGCTATCCGCTCTCGTGCCTACGATGACCAGATCTTGATAAAAATTAAAGGTTGGGGCTTGGAAAACCTGAATAAACATCTAGTGAACTATGACGGAGAGATTCCACCCGCTTTTGCAAGTACGCCCCTCAACGTGGATGTCTGTGTTCATTGGGGCCAGCATATTGCCTCTGAGCAGGCAGCGGTCAATAGCGGACTGGTTGAAGCCTACATGTAAGGAGGATCAAGGTTCAAGGCACCAGGAAAGTGTTGCCCTCACTATTTGGAGGCCCCGCTAAGCTAGGTACAACGGAGGCGGCTCAAATCCACATTAGGCAAACGTTTTTGTTGAGTCCCAGGAGTCCGGGTCATACTTCCCTCCCGCACATAGTAGTCTCCAGGTTGGCTTCCGTTTCTAGGCTGTCCGAAAATTGCCCCAAATAGCATACCTAGGATGCCCTGACTTGCTCCCGCACGTCCTGGGTCGAGGACTTCTACACGGACGCTGATTTGAGCTTGATTGGGCTCTAGTCTAGTCACGTTTGATGTAGAGCGGATACGAGCACCGTTACTGGGAAACCGTGATTGCTCTGTGAATACGAAGTGCCTATCATCGGATTCTAAAACCTGCCAACACAGTCGTTCTAAGCGTTCTCCCGTATCGTCGCTATAGGCTTGATATTCTCCGGAAAGGTCTCCGGGAAGCGTAATTTGCTCATTATGTTTAAGGCCCACATCATTGAAGCCCCGATCTTCTATCACAGTAGAAAGAAAACGCCATTCACCGCGTACCCACTCCGGTACAGATTCGGCGATGCCTAACTGGAATGTATTCGTCTTCCCCTCTTGGGACACCTTAGATGATTCATCCCTGTTTTCCTGTTGATTCATTACAGGCACGGAGGAATTGGAAGCCACAATTCCCAGGCGCTTTTGTAAAGCTTCTAGGTCTTGGCTATCTACTTTTCGGTCTTGATTGACATCGGCCTGACTCAGCTCCTGGTCTACCAAAAGGCGAGAACCTTTAAGATATTGCTCCAGGATGGTGACGTCTTCCGTATTCACTTTTCCATCCCCATTTAGGTCTCCGGCGTCTTGAGCCAACGCAATCCCAGGAGATAAAAGGAAAAATCCACCTAACACCAGCAAAACTGACACCCTTGAGGGCATGACCATAGCGACCCTTTAGCGAAAAAGTCGGGATGCTTTCACTCTAACCGACACCCTTCAAAACCCCCTTCCAGAAATTAGAATTGAGCTGTGAGTGGCTTTCCCCCTTGTGGGCGTTAGCTTCGCTATACTGTGTAAACGCACAGCGCTCTGCAAGAGACAGCCTGACGAAGGCATGGGGGGACACAGGGGGTTCGGTTCGAGGGAGATTTACTCCATTTCTAAGCAATACTTCCCCGCTTCCGATTTTCTTTATGGGATACCCGAACATCGACCAATCCTGCTTTGATGAGTTCATCTTCCAGAAGGGCGAAGAATCGGGCGCGGTCGGCACCACGGACTACGGCTTGATTATGTGACTCGGCAAGGGCGACGGGATAGCCATAGCCTCTTTCTACTTGCGAGAGACAGGCTCCTAAGGTTTGGTCGAGCAATACAGGATCTAGGGCAACCCATTGGGGAAACTCTACCCGCGCTACTTCTGACCCGACATGTAAGTAGCAAAAATAAATCTGATGGGGACCGTAGAGTTCTATGATTCGGGCCGTACTGCGCCACATCGCCGAACGTTCTCCGGGTTGCAGTAACTTTTCCCAGAGCTTGCAGTCGGTCATCGGGAATAGGCCATTGCCACAGGGGGTCAAACGAGGAGGTTGCTGTGCACAATGACGTTCACAGTCTGGAGCCTCATGGGGGCAGGCTTGGACCCGTACAAAGTTCACCACATCAGAACTCCGAGAGGAGCTGATATAGCCGCACAGAGGGATTTTGGCTTTTTGCAGACCGTCCCAGGCTTCCAATAGGGGCTGCAGTAATTCTGGATGGTAGGGCGTATAGGCTTGTTCTACATTCCAGTGAACCAGCGAGCCATCTACCATGGCGACGGAGGAGGTGCCTTCTGGGGGTTGATGTTTCAGCACCAGACTGGTCAGTCCCACAGCTTCGGCTCTGGCTCTGCGAATCGTTAACCAATCTTCTACGCTCAAGCCCCACTGAAAGGAACTGTAGAGGTCTTCTTCTTTGTAATAAACTTCGGGAAAGCTATCCAGGGTGGGGCGCAGTCCGGTTCCATAGTGCAGACAGACGCGACCGACATTAATCAGATAGCAATAGGCAATTTCATGATGGCTGGGATTAATTTGTGAGCCATCACTGGCAAATACGGTGTGATTTTTGGCAATCGGGGATATGGTTCTGCCCCACTTTCCATCCACTACTAAATCTTCTACGGGCTCTCCAACTCTAAAGGTGACTTTGGCGAGTTGCGGAAGGATGCGCTCGACGGTTTCATCCTGGTTTTGGGCCAGGGCTTCCAACAGTTCTTTGGCCCGTTCGGAACGACGTTGTGACGCGTGCGATTCGTCTGAGAGGGAACGACCGATGCCCCGCATCTGTTGAGCGACTTTTAGGAAATCTAACATAGCCTTTGTGGACAAATGACTCTCATAGTCTACTACTGCAACGGCATGAGAGCGAGGAGGAGGCTTCGCGTTCCGTATAAGGGATATCAGGCTGCAAATTCTTAGTTGTTTACCAGATGATATTTAGAGGTTGTCGGTCTAATCCGCTGAGGGAAGGGCAGCATACGGAGAGACCGTATGCGTGTTATCTTACGTAGGCTATTTAGATAGATTTTTCAATCTACATCGCGATTACAGAAACGGATTGGCAACCGACCCAGTTTCCTATTTCGCGGCAGAAGCCAA
>CASBPW010000289.1 GCA_949127685.1 Candidatus Sivonenia alaskensis PMM_0068
CTTCCGTTCAACCAAACACGGGTTGGATAGGCGGGGTCTGTGCCTGGTTCTAAGTGTAGATCTAAAGATTTGACAAAAGGATCGATGATGGTTTTGTCCTTGGCCTCAATGGCGGGTTGGAGTCCTTGCTGCAGTACTGCCCAAGTCACGGCACGATACATGGCTCCCGTATCAATGTAGAGGAACCCCAATTTTTGAGCGAGCAGTTTAGCCAGCGTTGATTTGCCCACTCCTGCCGGACCATCTAGGGCAATAACGGGAGGGCGTGGGTCCAAGGTGACATTATCAATCAGTCGCGTCGTGCCTACTTTGGCGGCAACCATCAGGAGGCCAGGTGTTTGGCTGGACGGAGGGACGGGGTCTAGACGATAAGGATCTACCAACGCACAGTATTCCAGGGCAATTCCTGATTCCTTAGAGAGAGTGATTGCTGCGTGCTCACTAAGCTTTTGGGCATCCATAACGCCCGACTGCTGTTGCCGTTTAGCCCAAGCCAAGGTCTGCGGAATAATCAGCGCAGTGGCTCTTTCTTGTGCAGAGAGATATTGGTTGCGCGAACTGAGGGCAAGACCATCTTGCTCTCGTACGAGCGGACAAGGAAATATTTCAACGGGTATATTCAGGTCTTTCACCAAATGGCGAACGACCGCTAGTTGCTGAGCGTCTTTTTGCCCAAAGTAGGCCCGGTCCGGTTGTATGAGATGGAGCAGTTTGGTGATGACCGTGGCTACTCCGGTAAAGTGTCCTGGTCTGCTTTTTCCACAAAGCTTATCGGTTAGATAGGCAGGTGGGACCACTAAGGTAGGATCCCGGTCTTGGGGATATAGAATCTCGGGGGTCGGGGTGAAGACAAGGTCTACGCTTTCCTCTTCGCAGATGAGGAGGTCCTCTTCCAAGGTTCGGGGATAACGATTGAGGTCTTCGGTAGGACTGAACTGTAGCGGATTGACAAAGATGCTGACCACTACTGATTGATTGTGGACCTTGGCCCACTGCATAAGGCTGCGATGACCTTTATGCAGGGCTCCCATGGTTGGGACAAAACCCAGTGGACGGGCTAGACGGCCCAAATATTCCTGGAGTTCCGCCAGGGTCGATACACGCACAAGAGGCTCCGGTAAAAACTCTTTTCAGCTTAGTGCTTCTTCGTGTTTCTTAGGTTTTAGAGCTCTTCGCCAGGGTTCAGGAGACGACTAGGGTCAAACTGGTCTTTGAGCCTCTGGCTGAGTAGTTCTTGGAGGGTATTCATCTTTACCTGCCAACGTTTAATGCCCTCGGCCCTGGTGGTGCCACTGGGGTCATAGACCCGCAGGGAACCTCCTAACCGGGCTGCGATCCGACGCAAGGAACGGATGGTTTTGAGCAGGTCCGGTCCCCGCTCTATATGACGGATGACCATGCCACAGGCTAAGTGACTGTGCATCGCTCCTGGCCCCACAGCTTCACAATACTCCTGGACATACCCTACCGGAAGAACCGCTTCAACACGGACTTGCTCTGTGGTGTTAGGACAGGTAAGCGCTTGCCACAGAGCCGTTTGCTGGACACTGATATCTTCTATGCAGTCTGCTAGAGGAGCGCATAGTTCTCGGATAGAACCTATTTCCCCTTCCATCAAAGAAGCTTGATTCTCTATGCGCACCGCAACATACCAGAGAGCTTCATCTTTCTCCACAATCAAAGCCTTGGCGAGGGCACCGGAAAGCAACTCCAGTCCTTGAACGTTAACGCGGGCTTTGATCAGTCGTTCTGCCACTTGGATGGCTCGATCCAGGAGCCGAAAGCTCAACAGAAGGGTGCGTGGATTCGTCCACAGGGGTGAAAGCCTAAGTGATACCTGGGTAATAACCGCCAGCGTCCCCCGCGAACCCGTCCATAGATTGGCGAGATCATAGCCCGCTGTATTTCTCAAGACTTTACTCCCACTCTGGATCAGGGTTCCATCGATACAGGCTACTTGTGCTCCTAAGACTAAGTCTCTAGCCCCACCAAAGTGACCTCGGCGTGGTCCCCAATGATCGCCTGCTAAGACCATACCCAGGGTCGCCTCTGGATTATGGGATTCCAGACCGACTTGCTGCCCTAGATTGGCGAGATAGCGGTCTAGCTCGAGCCGTTTGATCCCTGCTTCCACCGTCACTACTCGGTCCTCTGGACTGCAGCTAACCACTTGGTTCAGTTTGCTTAGGTCTAAGTAGAGATATTGAGGGAAGTCTAAGGATTGATGAATGCCCACAGGCATTGCTCTAGTCCTTGCCCAAGCTAGGGCCTGGGCTACCTGAAGCGCAGTAGCGGGGGCCGCATACCAGCTTCCAGTTTCTTGGATGATGGGCACATATTCTGGTTCCACACTCTTGAGACTATGACTGAAGTCCCCCAAGATGCAATCAAAAAAACTTTACGGAACGTCTGGGGGTTTGATCACCTGCGTGAAGAGCAGGAAGCCCTTATCCAAAAGGTGCTCTCTGGACAAGACCTCTTGGCTGTATTACCCACAGGTTATGGCAAAACCCTTTGTTTCGAATTGCCTGCAGTTCTGACGCCGGGGCTAACTTTAGTGATCACGCCTTTGGTGGCCCTCATGCAGGACCAAGTAACCAAAGGCCGACAAAGAGGACTGAAAACGGCGGCGTTGCATGGAGAGCTCAGTCGTCCAGAGCGCAAAGCTGTGTTGAAGGGCATAGCAGAAGGCTCCTGGCAGCTGCTCTATATCTCTCCAGAAGGATTGCTCCATCCTGGTGTATGGAGCGTGGTGCACAGCAGCCCCGTGGTGCGGATAGTTCTGGATGAAGCCCACTGTGCCATCAGTTGGGGGGAAACCTTCCGGCCCCATTATCTACGCTTGGCGGCGGTCCGTCGGGCCTTCCCTCAGTCTCCAGCGCTCTGTGCCTTTACCGCTACAGCTCCACCACCTATGCTCAAAGCGCTGGTGGAATTATTGGAATTAAACACAGCCCAGCGGATTATCCTCAAACCCTATCGTTCTAACCTCTTTCTGCGGGTCCAAACCTGTTGGACTCCGCGTCAGCGCTACACCGCCACGTTGGAATTTCTCCAACAACATCGTAATCAGGGGGGACTGGTGTACCGACGGACCCGCGCGGGGGCGGAGGAATTAGCACAAACTCTACAACAGCAAGGCTGGAAAACGGCTGCTTACCATGCGGGCATGGGCACTGATCAAAGACGCATGGTAGAAAGCCAGTGGCAAACAGGAGAACTTCCTTTTGTTGTGGCTACCTGTGCCTTTGGCTTAGGCATCGATCGGGCGGATGTGCGTTGGGTTCTCCACTATGAGCCTTCTCTTTCGCTGGAGGAGTATCTACAGGAATTCGGTCGGGCCGGACGAGACCAAAAACCAGCCGAAGCCCTTCTTTTGGTTAGTGAACCGACAGGATGGTTAGACCCTTCGGATAAGCAGATGCGGCAATATTTCAAAAGGCAACAGCAAGAGCAGCAGAAATATGCCCTTGCCCTTGCCCGAAAACTACCGGTACAGGGCCATGTAACGGAAGTGCAGCGACAATTCGCTTCCTCTTCTGGAGATACGTTCTATCAAGCTCTAGCTCTATTGCAACGGGGAAAAGCGCTACAGTGGCACAGCCCTTTTGAATATCAGCTCCAGATGCAGCAATTTGACGCTAAATTTCTCGAGGAAGACCCAGCGGCTCCTCAGATGGCTGCTTATGCCACTAGGCAAGGGTGCCGATGGCAATTTCTGCTCCAAGCCTTCGGCTTTGCCCATGAGGCCTGTGGACACTGTGATCGATGTTCTAGAAACTAGCCCAGTTGATATCTGCAGGTTATTCTGCTCTCTGAACGGTCTCCAGGGGCAAGAATAAACGTAAGGGTTGGTCATGGAAGGAAGTAAAGCCAAATTTTATATAGAACTGCTTGGCTTTTTCATCTTTGGCCTCAACAATGGCTGCGAACATCCCGATACTTTGGCGGACTGCCACGATTCTTTTCAAAGCATCGGCCAGGAGAATCTTTCCTAAACCCTGACTTTGGAAATACTCAGCAACAGCGAGGCAGCCAATGAGTGCAGCCGGCAATGGGTAGCGTGGAAACTTTCTGGCAAGTTCCTCGGGCATGGAAACCGCCTGCATGGATGTTGCACTTAAGGTATAAAAACCAGCTATGGTCTGTGGTCTCTCTTTGGGAACGACAACAAAAACCTGTGCTAAGTGCCGTTTAATATCTTGGCTGGCTTGTTGTTTAAGATAACGGTCGAGAGCTTCAACACCGCAAGAGAAGGAACTTTTATCCTGCACTTTACTGAGTAACTGGATGAGAAACAGAGCCTCCACACTAGACATCAGACTCAGCCAACCTTCGGTGCAAGGCGAGGGCTTCTTTCAAGGCTGGGTTGGGAGCAGGTGGATTTAGAATGGCTGCAAAAAATAAATCTCGATCTCGGTCACTTAGCTTAACCGTTTCATGGGTGCAGATCAGCTGTTCTGCTTTGTCCAGAACGCTGGACAGAATAAAGCTATTGACGGAGCAGTTCGCCAAGGATGAGGCTTGCTCGATTTTTTGCTTTGCAATCGGGTCCAGCCTCAAGCTGAGGCGTTTCGACTTAGGGAAAACTGTCATATGCGTTAGAGTGCGCTATTTACCTAATGTACATCATAATGACGTACATTAGGTAGCGCCATAGGTCTAGCTCAGACATTCATCAACACAGTTATTGAGTAGTACTCCACATCGCTTAATGAATTAACTCCCGACTACAACCTGCTTACTTATCTTCTGGGCGGCGATCTTGCCTTCTAGAACCTCTAGCGCTTTGGCGTACTGGTTATCTTTGCTGGTGGCAATTTGGTCAGCGGTGAAATCTTTAGAAAGTTCCTCAGCGACATCGGGCTTGATGCCCTTCTTATGAATATCCGCGCCAGAAGGGGTTTGGTATTTGGCAATCGAGACAGCTATGCCTATCCCCGCATCCTCTGAATTATTTAAGGTGTAGACCTGTTGAATAAGCCCTTTGCCAAAGGTTTTGGCTCCTACTAAAGTAGCTCGCTTATTATCCTGTAAAGCCCCAGAGAGAATTTCACTGGCACTGGCGGTCCCGCCATCGACCAAAACGACCAAAGGTTTATCGGTCAGCGAAGAACGGTCTGAACGAATGACGTCCTGGGTCCCCTGGCGAGATACGGTCTTGATGATCACTTGGTCTTTGTCGAGCCACAGACGTGCAATATCAATGCCTGCGGTTAAGAGGCCACCTGGATTGGCCCGCAGGTCCATAATGTAGCCATCTACGCCTTTGTCCTTCTCTTCCTGAATTGCTTTGCGCATCTTGTCCACAGCGTTTGCATTAAAAGTGGAGAGTCGGGCATAGCCTACTTTAAAGCCCTTATCTTCCTTGATCGCTGCCACTACGGGATCGATCTCAATACGGTCGCGCTGGAGGGCTACATTAAATTCATTTTTGTCCCGTTCCATGACCAAGGTTACTTTGCTTCCCTTACGGCCCCGCAGTAGGTTGGCTACTTGGTCTAGGGTCAGATTCTTGGTGGGCTTGCCATCGACCTGCACAATGAAATCCCGAGCCTTGATCCCGGCACGGGCAGCTGGAGTGCCATCAATAGGGGAAATGACCACGATCCTCTTGGAATCGTTATCTAGACCAATCTGAAGCCCTACCCCAGAGAGTTCACCCGTGGTACTCGTCTGGAGCGCTTTGTATTGTTCTGGGTCTAGAAAACGAGTGTAGGGATCTCCTAAGGTCTCTAGCATTTTGCGAACGTTTTCGTAGGACTGTTCCGGAGTTTTAGTGGGTTGATTGGTGAAACGGTCCCGAACAGCCTGCCAGTCTTGATTGTTAAAAGTTCCATCCACATAGTCTTTATTAACAATTTCCCAAACCTGCTGCGCTATATTTCCAGTCCCCCCCTGCGCGAGGAAGGAGTTGCCAGAACAACCTGTAATCAATAATGCAGAGGCAAGCCATAGACCAGATAGTTGCAGGGTGCGCTTAATCAAAGGACCTACCATAGTGTGGGTTAAATGAATTGAACGGAGTGCTCTATATCTATGGTAATCTGTCCCCGCCCTGCATAGGCTAAGGGCGACCACGAGCTATCGGTAAATCAGGATTATCAAAGGCAGCAGGTACATCTTTTGTTTGGATCAAGATGGCATGGGGAACCGGGCGGGGCTCGTAGGCTGTGAGGCGTTGCCCCCGATAGACCAGGGAGGTGGAAGCTCCAGAATCCAGGAGTACGGCATCTTGAACGCCTGCTTTCACCAATGCTTGAGCTAGGTCCACGGCATTGACGCGATTGTGCGTAATTCCTGCGACAAACCGACCATCGCCCATCATCCCCATATAGGAGCGATGACGTGTCTGCATCCAAGAATCAATGACCTTATCCATTTGCTCTTTGGTCTGGCCTTGGCCATCTCGCACAAGCCAGGCACCACCTAAAAAGACATCCGTTGCATCAGGAACCAGAGATTGGATGCCTTCAATCGTATTCAAGTAGCCTTTATTAAAAGGGGCGACCACAAAAGCCTTGGGACTGATAATCACCAATGGACGACCGGCCAAGCCTCCAGATTCCGCTTGGATGATGGGCTCAAAAGCCCCTACATTGGGACTGAGAATAGGACCAATCATCTTGGCAGGTTCACGGGTGCGTAGGGGAAAGAATCCACCGTTCACTGCGGCCTGAGTTGTAGGATTTTGATTTAGATAGTCTTCCAGGCTATTGCGACCATCTCCATGAAAAGTGATCGGACGGCCACCTACCGCCATCGAAAGCTCTACTTTATCCACAGTGACAGAGAGGTAAGAGAGCTGAGCCTCAAAATTGACAGGAGGACGAGAAATAGATAAGTCCGCATCCTTCTCTCCACTGCCTTTTGCCAGAGCAAGTTGCAGATTGGATTGACCAAAGCGATTGAGCTGCAAGATATCGCTTGATTCACCGGCATAGCCTTCACCCATCGTAAAAGCCATGCGATAACCAGCTTCCTTGGCTAAGGCTGTGACCCGCTCATCTCGGTTGCCCGTGGGATAGGCAAGATAGTTGACAGAAATACCTAACCTTTTTTCCAGGATGGCTTTGGACTCAAACAATTCTCGATGGAGTTTAGCATCGTCTAACTTGGTGAGATCCACCGGATGGGTCATCGTGTGGGCCTCCACCGTGACGAGGCCATCTTTTACCACTTCTTTGAGTTGATCCCAGGTAACGTGATCTTTGCTCGTTTTTACGCCTACATAAGCTGGAACGATGAAGAATACGGCTGGATAGTTGAACTCTTTAAGGATCGGATAGGCTTCTTTATAATTGCCAAGATAACCATCGTCAAAAGTCAGCAGAATCGGCTTTGCGGGAAGGGGCTTGTTTTCGGTGAGATTAGCATGGAGCTGGTCCATACTAATGGGCGTAAAGCCTGCTTCTTTAATGGACTCCATCTGCGCTCGGAATTTTCTGGGAGGTACGTCATAGGAGACATCTTTTTTCTTTTTGACGTCGTGATACATGATCACAGGCACTCTAAACCTGCGGGATTCTGGAGTCATCTCCACAAAAGAGCTAGGGGCTTCTGCTGGGGCATTGGTAGGGGCGATTGTTTCTGCTGGGGGAGCGGGTGCAGCAGCAGTGGGCATTGGCGAGAACTGTACATAACAGAGGATTCCCCCAGCGAGAAAAGCAGTTGCCAAGGCGGCGGACCAAAGTTTGAACCTTGATCCCCCAGACTTGCGACGGGGTAAATTCTGATCATTTCTGTGGGATTTTCTAATCCGTCTCTTCATAGGAGCCTTATGAGGTCTTGATTGAGGACTACAAAAAGAGGATACAACATCAGGCCCTGACCTGATCGAGGGACCTTCTCTAGGCACCCCCTGCCCTATGTATATGTTGCGACAATTAACTAAGTGTTAAGGATCTTTTCGAGTTGCTTGCACAAGATTTTAAAGGGGCTATATTTAGTTTATCAACTTCGTTGGTTCAACAGTTCAAAGCGAAGAAACAGACGGGAAATGATAAGTCCTTGTTAACTGTTCGCCCCGCCAAAGCTTCGTGAGAGCTAATCTCTGTTTGTGTCCGTGTTGATTAACTCTAAAGGGTTGTACATTGTTCGAAAAAGCTCCAAGTATTACAGTCGCCTCAACCTTGGTTTGATACACCATAAAAGTGTTACACAGGGATGCCTCTAGCCTAGTCTAGGCTCCGACCGTGGTATATGAATTAAATGGTGTGCCTCAGCTCTAAGGGCTGGGGCGCTGTATTTTGTGTGGGGTTTCTCGGCACGTGAGCTGCGCTTAGCCCCTGCCGGACACGGCTACGCTCAACCCACATGCACAGATACAGATAATTGCTAATAAAACCAAAAGTTACGCTGATCAACCAAGTGTTAAGGATTCTTACAAGGGTTTGCAAGGGTTGAGAAAGGGAGTATATTTAACTCATCAACCTTACACCAAGTTCAGGGGTTCAAACGAGGAAATAGACGGGAAAAGTTCACTTCCTTTTAACTATTCGACCCGCCAAAGCTTCGCAAGAACTAGTCTCTATTGCATCCACATTGTCAAACTCTAAGGGGTGTATACTTTCACAAACATTCTGA
>CASBPW010000290.1 GCA_949127685.1 Candidatus Sivonenia alaskensis PMM_0068
GAGTATGGCGGGTCTGTATTTGAAGAAGAAATCAAACTGATTGGTTCAGACTACCGCACCCGGCAAACCATTATCTCGCGGGCTGGCGAAGAGCAAATGATTGGTCAATATTTTGAAAAACGCACGTAGTAGGTACTCCATGTCCTTACCTTAAGACGGAACGCCAGTCTTGATCTAGGTGATTTGTCTGGCATAACTATGGAGTCAGTACCCCTTGAGCAAGAAAGTCCAACAGGATTTTTTGGTGTGGTTTTCCGATTGGTCGCACTTCGTCTGCTCTCCCTGAGTAGTGTTCGCCGCGCTGAATATCTTCCGGAGTCAACATTCCCAAATCCCAGCCTTCGTAGAGCGTCAAGTCCTGAATATCTACCGTAAGTGGAGCATGATAAATATGTCTCAACACTGACCCTTCTTGACGGCTATCAAAGTGAAAAACCTCCGGGGGCTCGTAGCCAATTTCTTCTATGAGTTCGCGACGCATCGCTACTTCTGGCGTTTCCCCCGCTTCCATATGACCTCCAAAAAATCCCCAGTGTCCAGGATAAAGAATGCCAGGAATGTTATCCCGCAGCTGCAGGAGAAACTGACCATTCCGATACAGGATAGCAATCGCTACTAGCTTTTGGTTGAGGGCCAAAAGTTCAGTATCTAGGTCCGTCAACAGGGTCCTCGGGGTGCTTGAAATATTGTGTCATCGAACCGTAACCCCGAAGAGGAACAGGCGGTGTTCCCTGATTCTTGTTAGGCTGTATAGGCTTGGACCCCAGAAGAATCATGACCGCTCTTGCCGAACAGGTATCCCGTCGCCGCAACTTTGCCATTATTTCCCATCCAGATGCGGGGAAGACTACACTTACAGAAAAGCTCCTTCTGTATGGAGAGGCGATTAACTTAGCGGGGGCGGTTAAGGCACGGGGCGACCAACGCCGGGCCACCTCCGACTGGATGGAACTCGAAAAGCAGCGGGGGATTTCGATTACCAGTACAGTTTTGCAGTTTCCTTATCATGACTGGTACATCAACCTCCTCGATACTCCAGGTCACCAAGATTTTAGTGAAGACACGTACCGGACGTTAGCGGCAACGGACAATGCCGTTATGCTAATTGACGCGGCCAAAGGGATTGAGCCCCAGACCCGCAAGCTCTTTGATGTCTGCCGGATGCGGGGACTGCCCATTTTTACCTTTGTCAATAAGATGGACCGTCCGGGCCGCGAACCGCTCGAACTCCTCGATGAAATTGAACGCACGCTAGGCATTGGGGTTTATCCTGCTAACTGGCCGATTGGCTCAGGAGATACCTTCCGTGGGGTCTACGATCGCCTTACCCATAGCGTGCATCTATTTGAACGGGTTTCCAGAGGTAAAAAACAAGCCCCTGTAGAAGTGCGGGATCTCTATGATGGGGCGCTTAAAGAGCTGGTGGGTGCAGAGCTCTATAAGCAACTCCTAGATGATATGGAAGTGCTAGAAGGGGCTGGCGAAGAATTTGACTTGGAGCGCATCCACCGAGGTCTCCTGTCCCCTGTCTTTTTTGGCTCAGCCATGACCAATTTTGGGGTTCAGCTATTTTTCGATACGTTCATTCAATATGCTGCTGCTCCTGGTCCCCAATTGACTCGTCAGGGAGTGATCAGTCCTGAAGAAGAAGCCTTTAGTGGATTTGTCTTCAAGATCCAAGCCAATATGGACCCCAAACACCGTGACCGGGTCGCCTTTATCCGGGTCTGTTCGGGCCGTTTTGAAAAAGATATGATTGTTCAGCACATGCGTTCTGGGAAGAAAATTCGTCTTACCCGTCCTCAAAAACTCTTTGCCCAAGACCGTGAAATTGTCGAAGAAGCTTACGCAGGAGACATTGTTGGCTTAATGAACCCCGGTGTATTTGCGATTGGTGATACGGTTTGTGCCGGCACTTCTCTCCAGTTTGAAGGAATCCCTCAATTTGCCCCTGAATACTTTGCTTTGCTACGCAACCCCGTTCCGTCTAAGTACAAGCAATTCCAAAAAGGATTGAGTGAGCTGCAAGAAGAAGGTGCTGTTCAGGTAATGTATTACCAAGATGATGCCAAGCGAGACCCGATCCTTGCGGCTGTTGGTCAACTGCAATTTGATGTGGTCCGTTTTCGTTTGGAGAGTGAATACAATGTTGAGACGATCTTAGAACCTCTTCCCTATCGCCTAGCCCGTTGGATTGAAGGGACCCCTGAGGATATAGCAAACTTGGATTGGTACTTTGATACTGTCGGAGTAAAAGACCATCACGGTCGATTTATTATTCTCTTCAAGAATGAATGGGGTTGCGAAAACATGGTGGAACGCAATCCAAAAGTGAAATTTCTTAAAGTTGCGCCTCTATAATCTTGACAGCAAAAAGCCCTACTTTCTCAAGTAGGGCTTTTTGTATTTTTACCGTACCGACTTAACTTCTAGCTGAACGCCCATCCGTTGAGCAAAATCACCAATGGTCCTTTCTAGGCCTACCTCCAGAGGAATTCCTGGATTCCAGCCCAGCAGAGTTTGGGCCTTGGTTATGTCAGGTTGCCGCTGTTTCGGGTCATCTTGGGGCAGGGGATTATAGACAATTTCGGAGCTACTTCCCGTCATAGCCTTTACCATTTTGGCCAATTCTAGAATCGTAAATTCTCCAGGATTACCTATATTGATAGGGCCAATATGTTCGCCATTCATCAAGCGCATCATCCCTTCTACAAGGTCGCTGACATAACAGAAGCTACGGGTTTGTTGCCCTTCTCCATAGACTGTCAACGGCTCGCCTTTGAGTGCTTGCGCAATAAAATTACTGACAACCCGCCCGTCATCCTCTAACATCCGAGGCCCATAGGTATTAAAAATACGAATCACTCGGATGTCCACATTACTCTGTCGATGGTAATCAAACATCAGCGTTTCTGCTACCCGTTTGCCTTCGTCATAGCAGCTTCTACTCCCAATTGGATTTACATTTCCCCAGTAGGATTCTTCCTGAGGATGGACGTGGGGATCGCCATAGACTTCAGAAGTGGAGGCCTGAAGAATGCGGGCTTTTACCCTTTTTGCCAAACCCAACATATTCAAGGTTCCCAGCACACTGGTTTTGATGGTCTTGACCGGATTGTGTTGGTAATGAACGGGAGAAGCAGGGCAGGCCAGATTATAGATCTGATCCACTTCGAGAAGGATGGGGTCGATGACATCGTGGCGGATAAATTCGAACCGATAGTTCCCTAGATGGTGCGCAATATTTTCTTTTCTTCCGGTGAAAAGATTGTCCAAACAAAGCACTTCGTGGCCTTGTTCTAGAAGGCGGTCAATGAGGTGAGAACCGACAAAACCGGCTCCTCCCGTAACAAGAATTCTCATCTCCCTACCCCGATGTAGAAGAAACCTGCCTTAGAGACAGCGTCTCGGTTCAAGAAATTCCGAGCATCTACGAGAACAGGTCTGCTCATCAGGGTAGCCATGGACTCCAGGTCTAAGGATTGGAATTCTTTCCATTCTGTGACCAGAACTAGGGCATCGCAGCCTTGAGCTAGTCGCAGGGCGTCTGTCTCTACCAAAACATCAGAGAGGCCTTCCCGAATGCCGGATGCAGAAACAATGGGGTCATAGGCTTTTACCTTGGCACCCAACTTGCTCAACTGATGAATCAGCGTCAAAGAGGGCGCATCCCGCATATCATCCGTATCGGGCTTAAAGGTCAGACCTAAAAGACCAATCGTTTTACCCTTTAAAACTTTGAGTTCCTGCTGGAGCCTTTCAATGATGTGGTTGCGCTGGCTCACATTAACCTCAATCGCTGCTTTGAGGATCTTGGTGTCATAGCCATAATCGGCAGCGGTGTGGACCAAAGCTGAAACATCTTTCGGGAAGCAGCTTCCCCCCCAACCAAGTCCTGCGTTGAGAAACTTGGTTCCAATCCGAGAGTCTAAACCCATACCTCGGGATACTTGGGTGATATCAGCACCCACCCGTTCGCAGATATTGGCGACCTCGTTAATGAAGCTGATTTTGGTTGCTAAAAAGGCATTGGCTGCATACTTAATCATTTCAGCAGAAGAAAGATCCGTGACCACGAAAGGAACGGGACCTAAGGTTTTATCTTCAGCGAATTCTCGGTCAAGAATCGGTCTGTAAAGGCGCTGCATCAGTTCTACGGCCTGTGCGCTACCGGACCCCACCACAATGCGGTCTGGATTGAACGTATCCCAAACGGCGGTACCTTCCCGTAGAAACTCGGGATTGCTGACCACATCAAAATTCAGCGCATCGGGTTTGGCGATTGGGGCCCCTGCCGCGACAGCCTGCTGGTCTGCAATCTGGGCAGCTCCATCTAACATGAGCATCTGAACCCAGTCTCCAGAACCGATGGGTACAGTGGACTTATTAACGATTACTCGGTACTGACCATCTAGGTGCTGACCAATTCCTTTAGCTACAGCCTCTACATAGCGGAGGTCGGCTTCGCCTGTCGGTGTGGAGGGTGTTCCGACTGCGATAAAAATTACTTCTGCAGAACGAACATTGGGTCCAAGGTCTGTCGTAAAAGACAGGGTTTGACCAGAGCAACGACGGACAATATCTTCCAGTCCAGGCTCGTAGATCGGGATATGTCCTTTATTTAAGGCTTCAATCTTAGATTCGTTGTTATCAACACAAACAACTTGATGACCAATTTCAGCTAGACATGCACCCGTAACTAGGCCAACATACCCTGTTCCTACGACCGTTACACGCATTTAAGGCAACCCCTCACTATGTTTTACGTAGACTAATTGCAATGGTTTGAAGCTCCATATTGAAGCATAAAGTCAGTGTCTGGTAGCGTATAACCACGCAGCATCCCTACAGCTTACCAGGAGCTCCTTTTGGCTGGCTGTCCTATAGCATACCATAAACTCTACGTATATTTACTTAGACGTGATGGTGTATCGCTCTAGGGCTGCTTTTGCCTCAATACGGACTACTTCTGATTCATCATTCTGGGCTGCATACTTCAGTGCGGCCACGGAACTTGGCTGACCAATCTGGCTCAATACAAAGGCGATAGTCTGCCGCACTTCAGGAGAACGCTCTCTAAAAAAATGGGCGAAAGTATTGCCTTGTAAAAGTTTTTCTAAACGAGGTAAAGCTCTGACGCTGCCCATCTTGCCCAAGGCCATAGCGGCACAGGCACGGGAATGTTCGTTGCTGTTGCCTAAAGCAGAAATCAAGATGCTTTCTGCTTGTTGATCGCCTACGTTCACGAGATCGAGGGATGCTCGGATTTGACCAACACGGTTACTACCGGCCAAGAGAGCTTGGAGTTCTTCTATGCGTTTCTCAGACATGCTTATACTTCTTGCGTCCTAAAAGGCAGTGTACCGCGACTCTTGAATCGCTCAACACGCATGGACTACAAGCCGTAACACATCTTCACTTACAGGGTAAAACTTTACAAGACTACCAGAGGGGGGTGCTAGGCAAGGGTATCAAGGATAAATATCGGCATAATCCTTGCCTAGAAGGCTTTGACTTAAATGAGAGGAATCTATGTCCGATCTTAAGAATGTTCCAAATTCTTAAGCCTCAGGGGATGTGTTTATGAAAAATTTTCTTTAAGAAGAACCTTTTCTGTTGCAAATCCTTGAAAAACTTCATACTTACTCAAGGAGTTATTACATTTCTTAACAGTAGGCGCTATGCTGATAAGAGCTTTCTAAGAATTAAGAATACTGTTATGTTTCGTCGCACTCTTTTGTTTTCAGCTTTGTTTTCTACAGCCTTTTATATTTCAGTGCCTTTATCAGGGTCTTCAGTTTTTGCTGCCAATCTAGAGGTTGGGCGTCCAGCTCCCGGTTTTGATCTTCCCAGCAGCCAAGGAAAGAATCTTAAACTTGCAGATTTTCGAGGTAAGTGGCTCGTACTGTACTTTTATCCTGCGAACTTCACCCCTGGATGCACCATTGAAGCGCGCAAGTTCCAAAACGACATGCCCAAGTATGCAGCGTTCAATGCTCAAGTCTTGGGAGTCAGTACTGACTCGATCGAGTCCCATAAAAAGTTTTGCAATTTGGTGGGTTTGAAATTTCCTCTTGTATCGGATCAGAAAGAAACCCTGGCCAAACAGTACCAATCAGAGGGCGGACAACGCAGTACGTTCTTAATCGACCCCCAAGGCAAACTCCGTCAGACATTCATAATGGTGAATCCTTTTCGCCACAGTGAGGAAGTCTTGGATGCCTTGAAGCAGATTCAGGGCGTTGCAAAAGCGGCTAAATAATCAAGTTAGGGGAGCTCGGGCAGTCTCACTGGTTTGTGCTTGGTTCTAGGCTCTAGGCTCTTTGCAAGCCCTCCAGGAGCAATAATTTGCCCAGTGATGTCCACATTCCAAGCTTGACGGCTCGTTAAATGCCGCAGGCGACGGTAACGAGGCTCCCAATGAAAAAGGCCGTGCCATTCACAACGGACCAAGCCATCGTCTAACTGAGCGATGGATTGAAGGGAGCGATGGCAGCATGGACATTGACGGGGACGGGCCATAAATCTCTACATATAGACTCCTCACACATGCATGATCTATAGATAATTCTGCTTTGTCAAGTGTGTGGAGCTGAATTCAGGCATTTGTACAGATTTGTTTGCACTCTACCCATAGAGTCTTGATCCGGATCGGGGCTTTTAGGCCATATCTTAATTTTGATTGCGAGGTTCCCCCCGTCTGGGATTACGCCGTCATACGCTGTATAGGAGAGGTAATAGAAAGAGGACGCATGATGATGAAGCGGGTTTTGGCCATAATTTTGGGTGGTGGTAAAGGCTCAAGGCTCTATCCCTTGACGAAGAGGAGAGCAAAGCCTGCGGTACCTTTGGGCGGAAAATATCGATTGATTGATATTCCCGTAAGCAATTGCATCAATTCGGGCATTCAAAAAATTCATGTTCTGACCCAGTTCAATTCGGTCTCCTTGAATCGGCATATTTCCCAGACCTATACTTTCGACCTTTTCTCCGATGGTTTTGTAGAAATCCTTGCGGCAGAGCAAACCGATGAAAATCCCAATTGGTTTCAAGGGACCGCCGATGCGGTACGTCAGTATCTCTGGCTCCTTCGCTCCTTTGATGTTTCAGAATATCTGATTCTTTCGGGGGACCATCTCTACCGAATGGACTACAGCAAATTTGTGGATCAACATCGAGAAAAAAAAGCGGACATTACCATTGCGGTTCTGCCGATGGAGGAACGGGATGCTTCTTCGTTTGGCTTGATCAAAACAAGTCCGGAGGGTGAGGTCTTATCTTTTGTGGAAAAACCAGAAGGGCAAGCACTGCTGGATGCTCGTGTAGACACGACGGCCTTAGGCTTGGATGCTGAGACTGCTCTACGCAAGCCCTACATCGCTTCGATGGGCATCTATGTCTTCAGTAAAGAAGCGATGATTCAGTTGTTAGAAAATGATGAACGCCAGACTGATTTTGGTAAGGATATTTTACCCAAAGCAATTCATAACAACTACAACGTTCGGGCTTATCTTTTCGATGGTTATTGGGAAGATATTGGAACCGTCCGTTCTTTCTATGAGGCAAATCTGGCCTTGACAGAGCAACCCAAGCCGCCCTTTAGTTTCTACGAAGAGGATGCTCCTATCTATACTAGACCCCGATTTTTACCTCCTTCCAAGATTCTCGATAGTCATATTTCCCAGTCCATCGTTTCCGAAGGGTGCGTGATCAAACAGGCAAAAATTCACCATTCTGTGGTGGGTGTGAGAACCCGAATCGGCCAAGGGGTTGTGATTGAGGATTCTCTGCTGATGGGCGCTGATTATTATGAAAGAGCGGCTGACCGGGAGACGAGTCGGGCATCCGGTCTCCCTGCGGTAGGAATTGGTGAGAATTCGCATATCAAGGGTGCCATTATCGATAAGAATGCTCGGATTGGCGCTCAGGTCCAAATTCTCAACAAGGACCAAGTGGAAGAAGGGGGCAGTGCAGACGGCACTTTCTACATCCGTAGCGGTATCGTTGTTATTCCTAAAAATGGAGTGGTTGCTGACGGTACGGTGATTTAAAGCTTTTCTCGTTCGCGTGGCGGAAAAGCCGGGGTTTGGCATTGCCAAACCGTTATGAAACAGTGACTAAAGGCAGAAAACTTCTTCTAGATATTTTCTGCCTTTGAAGAAGTCATGGGGTGTTCTTCTAGGTTTTGCTTCTCGATGACGGGTACCACGTCATGAAACTTGGTGTAGTCGATTTCACTATGACCCTCAGGGGTCTCGTAGAAGATGTCCACGAATCGGTGGTTTTCCAGAATATCTTGGGCTGCGTAGGTATGACGGGCATAGATAGTCTGGTTGACAGTTTCATCAATACCACTCAGAGAGACTGAAAAAGTAGCTCTTGCTTGCAGTAAGGATTCCTGAGAAATTCCGTAGAGAGGACTCTGTTCATCAATGGGATGAAGAGCCGTCCAAGTCAGCAGGAAACTGGGGGTGCGGTTACGGGTCAGATTGAGGTCGTAAATTCGACGCATCCGATGCCCTTCAGCACTGATTTCATCCATCATTAGGTACACCAACATCTGGGCTTCTAAGACTTGGTTCTGGCGCTGATTGGCTGCCCGGAACATGAGGGTGGGCACCCCTTGATAGGAGGTAATGACGGCAACCTCACTGAAGAGCACACGAGCGGTAGGTCGAGAAAAACGAGCAAAAGCCAATCCTGTAATCACCGCAAGGCTTAAAAGCTCCACCCAGGCTTCAAACGTAACCAAAACGTTGGCATAGAATGTTTTGGGCGTCATCGCCCCATAGCCGATGGAAGCAAACGTTTGCACGCTGAAGAAAAAGGCATCGGCAAAAGAACCAGGGCGAGCGTTGGCAATGCTATTGCCGCCAAGCAGATAAGCCAAAGCAAACAACCCATTGATCCCAATATAGGTAAGGGCAATCAGGAATAAAAATCCAGGCCAGGGAACCGTCAGCATCAAATGGTAGGGATCGCGCCAGTAAGATTGCCAGGTTCTTGTCTGCGGCACTAAGCGTCCATCTTGGACCATGATCCGTATAGGAGCAGGAGGACGTCGGAGGGCCTTTAATCTATTGCTGAATCGGGCCGGTCTCATCGGAAGCACGCAATGCGGGTGCTATCAGTTTAGTCCAGCTGGTTTTTTTCTACTCTGTGCTTTAGTTGGGCTCTCTCATCGTAGAGATAGGAGCCAACTGCTGCATCTGTGCCTCCCATTGCTCGATCGCCTCTGTTTTACCACAGACTTTTAAACGGTCTCCATCCCGTAGTTTCATGGCTGCATCTGGGAATCGGAGAATTTTTTCCGCCCGCTGTATGGCTTGAACCAGGATTCCATAGCGTTGACGCAGGTCTATTTCCCCTAGACTTTGACCGACTACCCAGGAACTGTTTGGAATTGCTATCCAGCGTTCGGGCCGTCCGGCGCTAGGCTGGGCGGAGCCCTTTAGTAACTCTTGGAAAGCACGGTCTTCCTCCTCGGTCCCGACCACCAGCAAGCGGTCCCCAGCGTTTAGGACGGTTTGGGCATTGGGAAAACGGTTAATTTCACGGTCCCGCTGGATTTGCATCACCGTTGCCCCTGTTAAGCGGCGAATATCGGCTTGGGCCAGCGTCAGTCCGACCAAAGGGCTATTTGACTCCAGGGTAAACCAATCGCCTTCCAAGCCCTCCACCGCTGTCGCTAGGTCATTGGCCACCATAAAGCCTGGGCGCTCCGGCAGAATCGTTCGGTAATGCCCAGCGCGGCAGGCTTCCACCTCTTGTTTCACCTCCGGGGTTTGTCCTCCCAAACTCACGAGCATATGGGTGCCCATGGCCAGGGATGCTTCAAATTCAGGTTGGACTACTTCCCAGGCTCCTAATTGATACAGAGCATCGATTTCAGAATTATTGTGAGCGCGTACGGTGACATCTAGGTCTGGCGCAAGACTAAGGGCCCGTTTCAAGGTTAAGCGCGTAGCCATGGGGTCGGGCAGGGCAATCGCCAAGGCTTTGGCACGGGTCACCTGTGCTTTCTGAAGTACCAGTTCGCTAGAGGCATCACCGTATATGTAGGGAACAGCCAATTCTCCTCTCAAAGCCTGGACCGTTGCCTCGTTATTATCAATAACCAGAACCTGATGCCCCTGAGACCGGAGCAGCCTCAGGAGGGTCTGCCCGACCTGCCCGTAGCCAGCAATGATGATGTGGCCAGAAAGCCCTTCCTCTATCCCAGCGGTTTTAGGGTCCTGACTGGCTCTGAGGAAGGGGCCAATCACGGGTAGGACTTCCAGCCGATCGAAGATATAGGGAGTGTTCTTTAGCAAAAAGGGCGTGATCACCAACGTAACGGCTGTCGTCCCAACGGCTAGTCCGTAGAGCGTATCGGTAAAAAGTCCTAGATTTTTGGCGACGCTTGCCAAGACGAATGAGAATTCTCCAATCTGATTGATGCCGAAACCAACGATAATCGCTGTCTTAAGTGGGTAGCCAAACAGGGCAACGAGGGGAATCACAATCAGCGCTTTGCCGATCATGACCACCATCACTAGACCCAACAGGATGGGAATATTTGCCCATAGAAACGCTGGATCAATCAGGGTGCCGATGGACGCAAAGAACAAAGTCGCAAAGATATCCCGCATTGGCAGCACCCGGTCGAGGGCCTGGTCCGCATATTCCACCTGGGAGATCATCAACCCTGCCACAAAGGCCCCCATCGCAATCCCCAGCCCGATATAAGCTGTTAATAGGGCTACGCCTAGACAGAGGGAGAAGACACTCAGGACAAACAATTCTTGTGAACCCGTCTGCGCAATTCGTTTCATGAGGGGTGGGATAAGCCACACTCCCACCACTACGGCTCCCGCAATAAACAGCGTCGCTTTCAGGACAGCCCACAGCAAAGCCCCCCCCAGGGCTTCAGGAGGTTGGGTAAGGGCGGGCAGCACAGCCAGCATCAATCCTAGTCCCAGGTCTTGGGCAATAAGGATGGCTAACATCACCTGCCCATGAGCTGTCTGAACCTCGTTGCGCTCAATCAGGCTCTTGAGAACAACCGCAGTTGAAGAAAGGGAGAGGACAGCCCCCAAAAAAACGGCTTTGGGCAAAGTGTCTACCCAGCCCGTAGCATAGGCCAATCCCCCGCCCAGCAGAACCGTTAATAGAATCTGGAGGGTCCCGCCGCCCACGGCAATCTTGCGGACCTTCAAAAGTTCCTTAATGGAGAACTCGACTCCTAGGGCAAACAGGAGTAGCGCGACCCCGACTTCTGCCAGGACCTGGATTTCCTCCCCCTTTTGAAGCAGGCCAAAACCGGTAGGGCCGACCACTACTCCACTAAGCAGATATCCCAACAGCACGGGCTGGCCCAGGCGGTTGGCAAGATAGCCTCCCACCGAAGCAGCACCCAAAACGGTTACAAAATCTAGGATGAGGGATAGCTCAGCGGCCATCTGGGCTCTCCTTTTTGCTTGCTGATTCCAAAAACAGGCGCATCGTTACGATGCGCCCCCAACCCTATATAAGCTCAACTCATCCTTTTTAACTAATCCCCATCAATATCGATGGTTGTCGGGCCTTTGTCGGGCTCTTTATCGTCATCTTCGTAGCGCTCTACTTCCAGCTTGGCCTGGGTAACTAAAGCGGCTAAAGCCCCCACCGCTGCAAGAATCGGGGCAAAGAGCGTAAGTCCTGCGGCACTCACTACTCCAAGCGTCAGGGGAATCTCTAGGCGGATCTTGCCTGAGTGGTCCTTGATGATCACTCTACGGACGTTGCCCTCCTGAATGAGTTCTTTGACCTTATCGACTAACTGGCCGCCCATTAAGTTAATTTCTTCCGGGAAATTCCGTTTGGGACTTCCATCGCTCATAATTGTTGACCTCGCGCATGGGGGAATCTAGCTTTATTCCTACAGCATTAAACCATTTGGAAGCTCTAGGCTTCGCTATAGAGAGTATTACATCTTAGCTCGCTACAGCTCAACCATTGAAGCTTCCCGAATCCCTGCAACCTGAACAATTTCAGAAATAAGACCATCGGCGAGTGGGTCATCGAGGGAAACGACCATGACGGCATCTCCGCGAATGATTTTACGGCCGACCTGCATCCCGGCAATGTTGACATTGCGGCTGCCCAAAAGAGAACCGACCTTGCCGATAATCCCTGGCATGTCACGGTGCAAGGTAATCAACATGTACTGAGTAGGCGCTACGTTAATCGGGAAACCATCAATATTGATGATGCGCGCCTCTTCATCTCCTAAAATTGCTCCCGTGACCGATTTAGTGACTAAACCTGCGGTCGCTCTGATGTGAAGGGATCTAGCATAGTCCCGTGTGGAATCATCCCGCGTCTCAATAACCTTGATGCCTCGTTCTTTCGCTTCGATGGACGCATTGACGTAGTTGACCCGCTCTCTTAGGGCTGGGGTTAAGAGGCCTTTGAGAGCCGCTACGACAATAGGCTGGGGATTCATTCCGGCTAAATCTCCCTGAAGACGCACTTCCAACGTATCCACCCGGCCTCCTACCAGTTGGCCTGCCAGTGTTCCCAGGATTTCCGCTAAGCGCAAGTCCGCTCTATATTCCTGTAGGACTTCGGGCCGGAAACCAGGAATATTCACGGCTGATTTCGCGGGTAGGCCCAATAAGACATCCCGAATTTGCTCGGCTACATCAATGGCAACATTGCTCTGGGCTTCTTCTGTGGAGGCACCCAAGTGTGGAGTGAGTACAATTTCTCGGTCCAGTTCAAAGAGGGGAGAGCTTTTGAGGGGTTCTTCTGCAAATACGTCTAGCGCTGCGCCAGCAATTTTTCCGGCCTTTAAGGCTTCGTAGAGGTCTTGCTCGTTGATGATGCCGCCGCGAGCGCAATTGATGATCCTTGCCGTAGGCTTCATTATCTCAAACGTCTCTTTATTGATCAGGTTCTCTGTTTCTTTCGTTTTGGGTAGATGCAGAGTAATATAGTCTGCTTCCCGGAAGGCTGTCGGCAAGTCTACCAAACGAACCCCGACTTGGTTGGCCCGGTCCTCGGAGATATAGGGGTCGTAGGCGATAATATCCATTTCCAAAGCCCGTGCGACGCGAGCAACATGGGAGCCAATTTTTCCCAAACCCAAGACCGCCAAGGTTTTCTTATACACTTCTGTGCCGATAAACGAGTTGCGCTGCCATTTTCCATTTTTAAGCAGGGCACTGGCTTGAGGTATATACCGAGAAAGGCTCAACATAAGGGCTATCGCATGCTCTGCTGCTGCAATCGTGTTCCCTTCTGGTGAATTGACCACCACGATTCCTTTGCGCGTGGCGGCCGTGACATCGACGTTATCGACTCCGACGCCTGCCCGCCCAATAATCTTTAGGCGCTGCCCTCGCTCAATGATCTCTTTGGTCACTTTGGTGCCGGAGCGGATCATCAGAGCGTCATATTCGCCGATACATTCAAGGAGCTGCTCAGGGGTTAGGTCGGTCCGCACATCCACCTGGGCTACTTGAGACAGGATATCAATTCCTGCCTGATCAATAGGGTCACTAACAAGCGCTTTGGGCATTTTAATGGTCTATTCGGGGCTGCATAATCTTACCAAACTCTACGGCAAAGCCCCGTGGTGTTCCAGATCTGTTAATTGATGTCGGTGAACCCTTTTTTGCAGGCTACTCACAGGAAACCTTAACTACGGGTCTAGAACACTACCGCTTTAGACCTCAACTATAGTGAAAAAAGCGCGGACACGAAGTGAGGTGCTTACAAGATGGCTCACTCTCTATCGCGGCCTGTGTTCTCCTGAGGGAGCTAACTGATTGTCTAGTGTAATCGTCGAGATCGTCATTGTGTTGTTGTTGGTCGTGGCCAACGGGGTGTTTTCGATGTCTGAGATGGCTTTAGTCTCAGCGCGGAGATCTCGTCTGCAGCAGATGGCAGAGGACGGAAATAAAGGGGCTAAGGCGGCTATTGAACTGGTTGATTCACCGAATCGGTTCTTTTCAACGGCGCAGATTGGTATCACCCTGATTGGAATTATTGCTGGAGCGTATGGAGGGGCGAACCTTTCAGAGCAGCTGTCCGCGGTTCTCAATCAGTTTCCACTCCTCAGTCCGTACAGTGGAAGCTTGAGCTTTGGACTGGTGGTTGGCGCGATCACTTTTCTCTCGCTGGTTTTTGGGGAGTTGATTCCCAAGCGCCTGGCCTTAAGTGCTCCAGAACGTATTGCCTCTGCTGTGGCTAGATCCATGGCGTCCCTTGCCCTCGTCGCATCACCCTTAGTCCATTTTTTGGGCTTTGCTACGGAATGGGGACTGCGTCTCATGGGTGTGCAGCCTACTGAAGAACCTGCCGTTACGGAAAGAGAAATCCGACTGCTCATCGATCAAGGTACGCAGGCAGGCACAATTGAGGAGACGGAGCAGGACATGCTCGAACGGGTATTCCGTTTTGGGGACCGACAGGTGAGTTCGCTGATGACGCCACGCCCAGATATACTCTGGATCGATGTGGAGTCCTCAGAAGAGATGCTCCAGCAGGAATTGGCCAGTAGTGAATATTCCCGCTTCCCTGTATGCCAAGGCGCCGTTGATAAGGTGTTGGGTATCGTTCAGGTCAAAGATTTACTGGCACAGTTGCTTCGAGGTGAAAGCTTGAATCCAGAAAGCTGTCTGCGCAAACCGCTATTTGTTCCGGAAACGGCCCCGGCACAGCAAGTCTTAGAAAAATTCAGAGAATCTGGGATGGATCTGGCGCTGGTGGTGGATGAGTTTGGTAGCATCCAAGGGCTGGTGACCCTCAACGATATGCTGGAGGCCCTTGTCGGAGAACTACCCTCCGATGAAGCCCTTACCGATAGTCAATTCGTCCAGCGGGAAGATGGCTCTTGGCTTATAGATGGTTCGTTGAGTTTGGAGGAACTGGAGTATCGGATTGAGGAATTACCACGATTCCAGCGAGCAAGCTACCGCACTCTTGGAGGCTTCATCATGGCTCAGTTGGGGCATATCCCGCTCGTGGCCGATCACTTCCACTGGCAGGGTTTTTCCTTCGAAGTCATGGATATGGATGGGAACCGGGTAGATAAGGTGCTCCTAAGTGTGCTTCCAGAAAGGGAGAAGAGCGACGATCCGTAACTTGCGCGGCCCCCCTTAAACACATGAAGTGCTGCTTCTCGTTGTTGCAGCCTGCCAAAGGCAAGAGTATTTGGAGGGAGAAGCAACCTTGGCTTCTTGATTATGGGTAGCCGTATAAGCATCCACCAAGATGGCCTTGTCAACATCAGTCAGCTTTACCGTTAGTTCAAGGGTTCATTGGTGGACGGTAAGGGGGTCTGAACGGAGGGCAATTTCCAGGTTGCTACAGCCTCAGCGACCCGTTTCCCGACCGCATCATCACTACGCAAGTCGTTGCCATAGCCGATCACCAGTACTGTTTGAAGTGCGTTGTTCATCAGGTCTTCTGAGGGGCAAGGATGATTCTTTCCAGGGTACTAGGAAAAGTTGAAGAACTTGTGTGTGTGGGGGGGGGGAAGAAGCTAGCGAAAATCCTGAGGAATACGGTGAAGCCATGGATCAGATTTTAGAAAAACTCAGGGGTGGTGACCGTTGTTCTATTGGACGATCCAACGAAGTTGTTGCAGATGTACTCAAAGATCCTTCTCTATTTGAGACTGTTTTTGATGGAATGCTCCATGAGGATCCGATTATTAGGATGCGGGCTGCTGATGCCATAGAAAAAATAACTGTAAAGCATCCTGAATATCTGCTTCCCTATAAACAAAAGCTTATTCAGACTGTAGCGAAGAGTACGCAGCAGGAGGTACGCTGGCATGTGGCACAAATGCTTCCTCGATTACCCCTGACTGGTGAAGAGCGAGCTACTGCTGTTGAAACTCTGCTGGATTATCTGAATGACAAGAGTAATATTGTCAAAACATTTGCCATGCAAGCGCTTACTGATTTTGCGATGAGGGATGCTAACCTTCGACCTCAAATACTTTTGGTATTGGAAGATTTAACTGGAACAGGTAGCCCAGCTATGAAAAGTCGAGGACGAAAACTTTTAGCTGCGTTGAACATATTGAATGAGTGATAATTAGGTACGGTTTCTTCGAGTGGTCGATGTCTTCGGCTGCGACACCAGCATTACGGTAGAGGTCCCTGTATGATTGCCCTAGAGAAAATTCAGGCATTCAGCAAACAAATTGCTGAAAAATTTCAGCCAGAACGCATTATCTTGTTTGGTTCTTATGCTTACGGCCAACCCACCGAAGACTCTGACGTAGATTTACTCGTCATCCTGCCCTTTGAAGAACTGCCTGTCTATAAAGCGATCGAAATTCGCAGACAGGTCAGACCTACTTTCCCCCTAGACCTAATGGCCCGAACCTCCGAACAAATTCAGCAGCGGTTAGACATGGGTGACTTTTTTATTCAAGACATTATCGAAAAAGGTCGCGTCCTCTATGAAGCCAATCACGCAAGAATGGGTCAATAAAGCAGAGGGCGATTTTGCCACTGCGCAACGAGAGCTTCAGGTGGAACAAACGCCCAATTATGATGCTGTGTGTTTTCATAGTCAGCAATGCGCTGAGAAATATCTCAAAGCTTGTCTACAAGAAGAAAATATTGCCTTTAAGAAGACGCACGATCTCACTACACTTTTGGATTTATTCTTGCCTGTTAAACCAAACTGGGCAACCTTGCGTCCAACCCTTGATGCGCTGACAACCTACGCAGTGGAATTTCGGTATCCCGGTGTGTCGGCAAACCAGTCTATAGCAACACAAGCCTTTCAAGATTGTGTCGCAGTTCGGCAGATTATTCGGCAGGACTTTTCTTTGTAAGGCTTTGGCTGATTTTGCTTTCTTAGAGCATTAGCGTTTCTCGGTTTGATAGGAGTAGTGTCTGAGCTGAATGGCATCGTGGATGTGGTCTAAAAGGTTCTTTGGACGGGGTTTCAGAGAGGGCACTTCTGCCTAAGTACGTAAAAAGGGATATTAGGTCCATCCTGAAGAGGCTGCATGGGAGCGATATCGACGGTTACATAGAGCAACGGGCGGTTGCATGGAGTAGATTGCAGAAATTTTTCGCTGAATGCTCCTGAGTCTTTCAAAATGCAAGAACCTCTAGGAAACCCATAAAAAATGGCCCGGAGGTCGTTCGCAAGAGTTTTCAACGAGAAGCTTATTCAGTGCCTTCGTCCCAGCATAGTCCATGTATTGGATGTACGGGGACGCATCAGGCCCAAGCAGTTGGGACCAATAATGCGCACCTTGCCTCGAAGAGCTTGTCTCAGGATTTTTGCTCCAACGCTGCTCCAGCGGATCCCGATTTCTTGTTAAGACCTATTAGTTATAAACTCAATAAAATTGAAAATCAGTGGAGCGAGCAAACTTCAGGCTTATATTCTACAGCTTAACTTTAGAGGACCCAGACTCCGTCCGAGGTGCACAATCGCGCAATTGGTTTACGGCTCGCGCCGAAATAAAACCCCATAGGTGCTAGCCATTATAAACCACGGGAGCAGCTCTAGAAGCTATTTCAAGAAACGTTAACGAAAAGTAAAGAGATGGTAAGCAAAGTCACGTCATCAAGTCCGAAATGCTAGGGTGTAGGCAATTCCAGCTCTCTTGTTGCCCACACAAAGGATGGTGCCTATGAACCTCGTGATCCAAGGGAAAAACATCGAGATCACCGACGCAATTCGAGACTATGTAAACACTAAAATTCATAAGGCGGTAGACCCTTTTAACCAATTGATTACTGAAGTCGATGTTCATCTATCTGTAGCAAAAAATCCACGCATTAGTGGGGGTCATATAGCTGAGGTCACTGTTTACGCTAACGGTACCGTAGTTCGCTCAGAGGAAGCTTCGGAAAGCCTTTACGCCAGCCTTGATGTCGTGGCGGATAAGCTACAACGCCAGCTACGCAAGTATAAGGAACGGGTAAAAGCGAAAGCTAGAGAGAAGACTGCTCTAGCAGCTGGTGACACTACAGAAGATATCGGCAATGGAGAGAGCCATAAAACAGCTCAACTGCCTAAAGAAGTAGTGCGGATGAAGTATTTTGCGATGGCTCCCTTAACTATTGAGGAAGCATCAGAGCAGTTGGGACTGGTGGGACATGATTTCTTCGTATTCCGCAACAAAGACACGAATCAAATTAACGTTGTTTACGAACGGAATCATGGTGGTTTTGGAGTAATCATCCCCAGAGATTGATATTGGGTCGAATTTTGTTACTCGTTAAGAAAAAGGGTGCATGACTATGCACCCTTTTTCATGTCATAAAACCGCCTCACACCGTTCAAGGTTGGCCATTCACGGTTCCTCCCATATCATGGGAAAAGCCCTAAGAGGATTTCCGTGAGCACTGTCAGCCTTATCCGCGCTCATTCCTATGAGTCTCACGCCCTACGTACCGCCCTTTTGGAAGCCCTCTCTCCTTTAGGGGGGATTGAAGCATTTATCAAATCGCAAGACCGGGTGTTACTCAAGCCCAATCTGCTCACAGGCTCACGACCGACGAAAGCCTGTACGACCCATCCAGCCATCGTCCGGGAAGTGGCGCTTCTGGTGCAAGAGGCGGGAGGGAAACCTTTCTTGGGAGATAGTCCTGCTTTTGGTTCTGCTCGTGGTGTGGCCAAAGCGAATGGCCTTTTGGAAATTGCGGAAGAGCTAAACCTGCCGATTGTTGAATTTCGGGGTGCGCGTTTCAATTCTGCCGGGGAAACTTTTGACCACTTGCGACTCTCCAAAGAAGCAATGGAAGCGGATGTGGTGCTCAACCTCCCCAAGATTAAATCCCATGTGCAGCTAACGGCGACCTTAGCTGTCAAAAATCTATTTGGCTGTGTCCCTGGAAAGCTCAAGGCTTGGTGGCATCTCGATTCGGGTAAAGACCGCATCAAATTCGGCAAGATGCTGGTGGAAACGGCAGCAACAATCAATCCTCAGCTCACGATTGTCGACGGAATCATTGGTCACGAGGGGAATGGTCCCAGTAATGGAGAACCCAAAGCATTAGGTCTGTTGTGTGCTTCCAATAACGTCTTTGCGCTCGACCATGTACTGTGCGCGGTGCTCAATATCGACCCAGCCACCATGCCAACGATGGAAGCGGCTCGCCTCTTAAATATCGGCCCTCAGTCCCTGGCGGACATTGAAATTCTGGGACTTTCCCTAGAAGAAGCCTACTGCCCTGACTGGAAACTCCCCGAGCGCCTAGTTCCCATCGATTTTGGCTTGCCTCGCGTGGTCCGTTCTACCATGCGGGATGTCTATACCCGCTGGGTCGTGGAACCTCAACAGAAAGGGTAAACTCAAAGAACCTCACCGCTGATGAACGGACAGGCCCAAATCCTTTTAAGAGCGGCGACGGCTGATCTCCTGGCGGATAGATTCCAGCGTGTTAGGAATATCTTCTTTAAAGGTTTCGCGCAGAATACCTTTGGGGATATTATTATCGGCCTTGGCTGCGACTTGATAGGTGAGTAAGATTTTGGGACCGCTGCCAGGAGGAATTGCCTCCACAGGCTGAAGGGTCCACCCTCCTGTGAATTGTTCAAAGAAGCCTTCGGTGCGTTCAAACTGGAACTTTTCTTCCGCTTGCTCTGTGACCGCTACAGTAAACGAAAAACGCACCGGGACGAAAAGAACCTGCCGTTGGAAGGTCTGACGCAGTCGTTTATGACCTTGAGCATCTGGGGTAAGCAGGGTGCTCTCCACAAGATTGGGAATAAATTTTTTGAGATTATTGTAGTCTGTGAGCACAGCCCAAGCCTCTTGTTGGGAGGCATTGACCAAGACCCGAGCAGTATACTTGACCACTCCTCGTTTGTCTTCACCCCCATCAATCGAGACGGTTCCTTTGCCCAAGGTCACCCGTTCTTCCGCCGACAATCGGTCTAGGGGGCCATCGAAGAGCTTTTGAGCAGAAGCACCCTGCAAAAATAGCAAGCTGGACAAAGCCAACAAGCTAGAACTTATCCCAAGAACAGAAATGAATTTTTTCATGGTTGTGTCATCAGTCCTCATCCTTTAAGCTACTGGGTTATCTGCACGTTTGTGACTTGTGTTTACCTCGTGGCCAACGCTGGGAGGACACAAGAGGGGTTGGCATGTCAGCCCACTCTAGTTCAGAATCCTAGATCCGATTTAGCTAACTCTGCTGCCGTACGAACGTCTTCATCAGAGCGGTCTTCCCACAAGTCTGCACCAATGTCCCGATAGAACTTTTCATCATAGGCACGGGTGCGAACGACCACAGGCATTGGTACGGCATAACCCAGGATCAGGGCTTGCTGTTTGGGGTCCATCTGGGCTAGGACTGTTCGCAGAGCTTGGCCTCCAGCCACCCCTGTGAACACGGCATCAATGTCTTTATCATCATTCAAAAGAGCCGTGATGCGGGTGCCCAATTGAGACATGACTTCGTTATCAATACCGGAAGGGCGCTGGTCAACCACTAAGAGGGTGACAAAATACTTGCGCATCTCCCGAGCAATGGTACCAAAAATAGTCTGCTTGGCCTGTTTAGGATCTAAGAAGCGATGGGCTTCTTCAATCGTGATCATCAATTGTCGGGGCTTGTCTTTGGCATCTTTGGATTGTAGATATTTCTCTGCTCGTTTCACATATTCCCCGTGCAATTTGCGGGTGATGATGTTGGCTGCGAGCATATAGCTTAAGAGAGAACCCTGTGAGCCAAACTCAATAACCACGTGCTTGCCACTAGACAGAATATCGGTGAGTTCGGATAGATAGTCATGAGGGCAGACCGTCTTCAGATATTTCAGGTCTTCCAAACGGTTTAGCTTTCGTTGGAGCGCCATGATCGAGGGAGCATTGCCCATATTCTCTTGGCAAAATTCTAGTATTTCTCCGTTGCTCATCGTCATCAAACGGCTGATCCAGTTCTCTCCGAAGTGATTGCGCAGAATGATCGCATTTTCAATACTGGCATCGGAAAGATTGAGTTCGCCACGAATCAAACTGAGGTCATCTACATCAATTTGATTCATGCTGATATAGAGCTCACGGGCATCCCGGACCCCGCGTCGCTTACTGGCTTCTGGATCAAGGGTGTAAATTTGAACTTGACCAGGAAATAGCTGGCGCAAACCCTTTACCGTACTGCTTTCTTTTCCTTCCTTAGCGGCTTCCCAGCCATACTCAGAATGCATATCAAAAATAAGGTTCACGGCTGCTTTTTTACGAATCACTCCACTGAGAATGAGGCGGGTTAAAAAAGATTTACCAGTTCCTGACTTTCCAAAAATGCCATTCGAACGTTCTACAAATCGCTCTAAATCTAGACAAATTGGCACATCCATATCGAGGGGTTGACCGATATTAAAATTCTTGCGCTCTGGGTCTGTTTCACTCCCAAAAACTTGTGTAAAATCGAATTCGGTGGCATCCAAAACTTGAGCAAAGTGTGAAGGGACTGTTTTTACTGGACGCAACTCATTGGTCTCTGGCTCAAACATGAGCATCGGGGTGAGCTTTATAGTGCCAAAAGTTCCCGTTCCAGCCAAGACCTCAGACATGAAGTCATCATCATGCTCTGGAGGATTCATCAGAATTTTTGGGCTTGAGGTGCCGAGGACCACATCGGTCAACATCGAGAAAAACCGTGTCTTACGCCCCTTAATAATTACAAATTTGCCTACCCGCATCTCTTCTACGGAGACATCGGCATTGAGTCTAGCTTCCAATCCCAGACTAAGAGAACCCTGTACAACGATGCCGAGAGGGTTTGGACTGTTAGACCGGAACGGTTCTGGTTCTCGGGAGAAGGTCGTCATGTGAACACCTGACCATTTGCGATAATGTAGCACTAACTCTGGGGGTGGGTAAACGCTTCTGACGCTAGACGTGTGGGAACATCGTAAATAATCCGTTGACTAGGTATGCCTACAGGGTTTATTTCTCCACTTCTGTAAAGTTTCACTGAAAATGAGAAATGATTAATGGAGTGCAATCTGGGACCCGATGGACGCCATAACTAAGTTTCACTATTTTTTTGACTGCTGTATCGGAGCTTGGAGCAGCGAGCGAACCTATCACTATTTGACTCGCCAGGAAGTAGAACGTTCGCACACAGAGTTCATCATCCGAACCCTAACGCCTCTGCTGAAGGAAAAAGTACTCCGGGATAATCAGCGTTCTTCCCTCTTTGTGGATAGTCTGTTGGGGTTTTATCTTGCCTTTCAGACCCTTTCCGAGAAAGGGGAAGCAGTCTCTCAAGACCTGAATATGCTTTTTATCCCTGACCAGGAGGATGCTCCAGTCCTAGAAGGTGCCTATCTTCGAGACCGGGCCTACGAGGAAGCGAAGCCTATGGTGGCTCACTTTCGCTTCGAGCCACAAACGCAAGAACTTTTGATGACTACTACCTACACAGAAGTCATCGCCGTAGATTCGATCACGCTGATTAATCCGGACCTGAGAATTCGCAAGATTCTTACCTATCGTCGCCCGGCCACAGGTCAGCCCCTGGAAAAACTGGTTTTGGTGGGCTTTGGAGTGGAACAGAAGATCCTATGAGGCGGTGTAATTAAAATTACGGTGTAGGAACCTGTTCTCCCGTTTACAAGAGACAATTTTGGATAGAAAAAACCTTACCATTGCGTTCAGGTTTCTGTATATAACTATTCAAGCAGCGCAGCATAATTGAGTGAACCGTTCTGGCAATTTCAGTGTGAGGTTGATAATGATGAGAAGTGATTACGTGCTTAAACCCTTCAGCAAACGGGCTGCGTCCTTGATGCTTTGCAGCCTTGGCATTGGTATTTCCACGCTTCATGGCTTAATCCAGGAAGCAAGAGCAGAAGAATTCAGATCGGCTCCCCTCCAACTTGCAGAAGCAATCATTCCCGAAAAACTGCTTATTAACCCTGCAGAAGTTCCTTTGACTGGAACCATTCAGATCAACAGCCCCATTAGGGGCAATTTGAGAATCAGCGATTTTCGATTTGAAGGTAGACGCTATCACAAATATCAGTTCAGCGGGGAGCAAGGGAAATTAATGCGGATGACGGTTGTGGGTACTAACGTTGACCCCAATCAACCGACGAATCAGTTCTCCATAAATCCAACATTGGTCAATCCAGTTTTGATTTTGGTAGCTCCGAATGGCCTGATCATGGAGCAGCAGCCCACTGCAACCAATTCTTCCTTTGCTCGCATTCGGATGACTATACCTGAAACCGGAACCTATAGCCTGCTGGTCACCAGTGTCAGCCCCCAAACAATCGGGAACTATAGGTTAGCTGTTGAACGGTTGAAGCAAGACGGTTCCAACAGGGTGGATCAGTGAGACGGTTTTCAGAAAAAATACCAGTGGTTGCAATCTTTCATAAGAACGAGCAATGATTAAAGCACTTGATTTGAGCCGGCTAACAATGGGAGCAGAGATTTATTATGCACGGATTTTTTCGTATTCAACTTCTGGAATACCTACTCTCTCTTTTGCATGTTCAATCGTCATACTGCAAAGTTGACCATCCTTATCTAAATCTAATAAGGTGTTTTCATCTAAGTCTCGTGTTTCAGTAGGTGAATTCCGAGAAAAGATGATATGAAGAGTGTCTGTATCTTCAAAGTATTGAATCTTCATTGTTCTACCTCTTTAAAGCTCCTATCAAAGAAAGCATTATGAACTGTTTCTCCGTCCTCTAGAAGTACGACGCGCAGATACTTCCCATCTCTTTCTTCAATTTTAGACCAAAAGCGAACTCGACCATCATCTTGAATTTGGGTTTGCATAGGTGCTTCAATCGTCTTCTGAATCTACTCGATCTTAATTTCTGCTCGATCGGGGCGAAGTCGCATTGCCTTAAAATACTCCGTAACTCTCACTTGTTCTCTAGCTGTAAAGATAGTTAAATCGGCATGGTTCACATTAGCGTAACACTTTTGGGAAAGCCAAAAAGGCTAGAACCCCTGATAGTGATGGCAAAAACACCTTAGCCCCTTGGGCAAAAGTGTTATCCTCCAACCTGGTGCCTTGAGCCATGCCGGAGTGGAACTGCACCTTACGTGAAGCATCGGTTGATGGCGATATGAAGTGCTCTCCAGAGGTTTCCAGTTTTTAATCGGGCAGCCACGCTTCATCTAATACTTGTTGCAGCGCCCATTCACAGGACGTTGGAAAGGTTTCTGGTTCGAGACCCGTTGCTTGACGAGCAATCGTGATGGCGTCTTGATAGGTTTCAGCAAAAGCTTCTGACAGATAGTTCTTTAAGCTTGGGCTATCTTGGAGTGCTTTGCGAATTCGGATACGATGCTCCGCAATTGAGCCTCTCCAGCTTCCAGAACGCTGTTGAGGTTGATACTTCCACTTGAGCAGGTGCAAGAGCAAAACCCTCTGATTACTCTCAATTGCCCGCTTTTCGTTCCGACCTATGTCCTCTATTTCTTCAATTAAGTTTTCCATGTCGAGTTGGTCAAATTCCCTTTTGCGGAGGGATAGAGCAGTCTGCTTTAACCAAATATAGTAATCCTGCTCATAAAGATTAGCAGGAGCGTCCTGGTGCCTGTTTATGTTGTGGGTCATGGCTGCTCAGGAGTGGCACTGCACCTTCTCGAACGTCCCGGTAAAGGCATAGGTTTGACTCTGGATCGATACCTTTTAAGTTACTTCTAAGTTACTTCATAGACGGCTTTATTCGCTAGACGACGAATATCCATGACTTCTCCGAGTTCCTGGACCAACCGGGGTGACTGTTCTAGTGCCGTTTGCAAGGTGTCGGTATTAATCAGTAAGACGCGCAGATCCTCAGCCGCTCGAACGGTCATATCAGTGGTCTGATCAGAAAGGAGTGAGGCTTTTTCTCCAAAAAACTCGCCCGCAGAAAGGATACCAATGGTTTGTAAATGCCCGCTAAAATCGGACACCATCAACTGAGCCTGCCCCTCCAAAATCAGGTACAGGCCCGGTAAAGTTTCGCCTTCCTCCAGCACGGTTTCATGCCTAGCATAGTCTCGTATCTCACTGCGATTCAAGATGGTCTGCAAAACGGTCGGTTGCAGCCCTGCAAAGCCAGAGAGGCTCCGCAGAGCCTGCAGATTCAGGGTCTTTTGTTGTTCTTGGGTCGGGATTGCCGGTTCGTAAGGGGCTTCAGACTGAATCGGATACGGCATCGTGAGATGATAACGCTTCGCTGCGTACCAGATGCGGGTATTAAACTCTTTATGAATGGCTCTTGCCACTTCGAAGTTCGGAGCAAATAGCCGAACCCGGTATTTGATCGAGAAATCGCCATAGCCTGTGATCTCAATCTGGGGTGGTGGATCCTGTAGCACACCCTCAATGGACAGGGCGGCCTGTTTCAAAACCTGTTTCACTTTATTCGGTGGGTCATCGCAACAAAAGCCAATCTCAACATTTTCCACATGCATGCGGTTGGGCCGACTGAAGTTCGTAAACGTCCCCTTTGCCAGTTCAGAGTTGGGAACCACCAGCAGATCATTGTCCAGGGTTTGCAAATGGACCGATCGCCAGTTAATCTCAATCACTTTGCCTTGCTTCTCACCGACTTGAATCCAATCGCCCAGGGAAAAGGGTTGCTCAAACAGAAGCGCAATTCCAGAGAAGATATTGCCCAAACTATCCTGGAGGGCCAGACCAATCACCAGTGAACCGACACCCAAAGCCGTCAGCAGACCACCCAGGTCAAGTCCCCAAACCGTAGACAGGACAATCGCGGACCCAATCAAAACCAGAACAAACCGACCCAGATCACGAAAGAGTTGAGGCACCTTAGCCTGCCAGCTCCCCTCGGGGGCATCTTCAAACAGAATGACATTGAGCAGGGTCAGGGCTGCGTAGATTAGGGTAATCCACAGTAGCGTTTCAGAAATGCGAACAATTCCATCCGTGCGCGGCAGTCGGATGACCTGAACTAATAAGACAAATAGGGCCAGCGCCGGTAATATCCACTTTCGCAGAATTCGGATAGGAGCAGCCATGGGTTGCTTGCGACGTTGTAGTCGCAAAAGCACCTCTCCCAGCACTAGCATTGCCAGGGGAAACACCAGAACCAGGGCTAATACCCACCAAAGCCCGCTCTGTAAGAAATAGCTCGTTTCCATGACCTTACTCCTCCCCAGCTCCGACCTGGGCAGCAAACGCGTTTAAGGGGGTCACTTCCCAAACCGCTAATTTACCTTTGCCCTTCATGACCACATCAGCTACCTGGTCAAAGTGATACAGTCCTTGGAGAGCATCAAATACAGATTTGGTGACCTGAATTACGTTCTGATCTTCTGAGTCATGGATTCCCCTGGCAATATTAAGGGTTTCTCCCCAGACGTCATAGTTAAACTTCGTTTTGCCGACCACCCCGGCAGCGATTGGGCCAGCGTGAATGCCAATATCCAGACTCAGATCAACCCCCTGTTTTTGGCTAAACCGACGAATAATATGGAGCATTTCTAGGGCACAATCTACGGTGCGTTTAGTGTGGTCAACCCGTGGTACGGATAAGCCGCAGACCGCCAGGTAGGTAGACCCCATAGATGCC
>CASBPW010000291.1 GCA_949127685.1 Candidatus Sivonenia alaskensis PMM_0068
ATATGAAGGGATCCTGTTCACCGTCTTAGACATAGGAATAAAACGCTTTTGCTGTTTATAGGTTGTCCACAGAAGAGAGCAACCAAATATCAGGGTAGAGAGCAAAACGATACTGGCACCAGAAGCGACATCAAAGTAGTAGCTCAAATAGATGCCGACAAAAGAAATTCCTGCCCCTAAAAAGCTAGAAATAATCATCAAGTAGGCAAATTTATTCGTTAATAGGCGAGCGATGGAAGCGGGAATAACTACTGCAGAGATGATCAAGGTCACCCCCAATACCTGCAGCGTAGAGACTAAAAGAGTCGCCAACATCAGAGCAAACAGGGTGTCCATAAAAAAGACAGGAACTCCATGCACTTGGGCAACTTCTCGGTCAAAACACCAAAATAAGAGGGGCCTATAGAAGACGAAGACTAAGCTTATAAGAACCACGGTAACCCCTGCCACAATCCAGACATCACTAGGGGAAACGCCCAAAACATTACCAAACAGAGCAGCTTCAAAATTTTGACTAAACTTGCGATAGGTACTAATCACGGCCACGCCGAGGGCAAAGCTAGCCGTCGTCACAATACCAATCGCAGCATCAGAGTAGACTCGCCTGGCCGTTAGATACTGGATCAGAAGAGCGGCTCCGAAGCCCCAAATTCCAGAGCCAATATAGAAATTCAAACCCAAGACATAACTTAGGACAGCTCCTCCCAAAATGGCATGGGAAAGACCGTGGGCAATATAGCTCATCCGCCGTGTGGTGATATAGACACCCATCACTCCACACAAGAGGCCCGAGAGGATACCAACCACGAGGGCACGGGTAAAAAATTCGTACCGAAACGGTGTCGCTAAGAGATCTAAAATTTCTGTCATAAACTCTATTCCTGACTGATAAGCGGTCCTTGGTTATGGACTAGTAAGGGACTGACGCAAGACTTTGGGCAAATTGGTTTGCATCTTGTGGCGTAGCGTGGTCATCTCTTGGGCAATCAGAATTCGGTCTCCTTGATGGAAAACTACCATTTCTGCGCCAAAGGTTTTAGACAAGTTTTCTGCCGTGAATAAGTCCGACGGTTGTCCCTGGGCAATCAAACCATGATTGAAACAGACCACCCAAGGCAGGTGGGTCGCCACAGAATTCAGATCATGGGTAGAAAGCAGAATCGTCAATCCCTGCTGGTTCAGGTCTGCCAAAAGATGCAGGAGTTCATGCTGAATATGCATGTCTGAACTCGCGGTAGGTTCGTCCAAAAGAACGATATCGGGCTCCCCCACTAAAGCTCTAGCCAGAAACACCCGCTGCTGCTGTCCACCCGAAAGCGTACCAATATGCTGACGGGCCACATCGGCTACTCCCATCCGGTCTAGTAATTCACGGGCAGCTGCTCGGTCTTTGCTAGAAGGCCACGGCCAAAATTTTTGCTTCCGATAGCGACCCATCATCACGACTTCCTCCGCTGTTACGGGGAAAGACCAGTCCACGTCCTCTATCTGCGGGACATATCCGACTCCAGCTAAAGGAGCACCAGGCTTGATTGCCTTACCGCGAAATCTGACTTCTCCTTCCCAGGGAGCGACCAGGCCCAAAATCGCCTTGATCAAGGTAGTTTTGCCACTTCCCGACGGGCCGATTAGCCCAGAGAGCTGACCAGGGTAAAGCTTCAGGTCCACTCCTTGGAAAGTGACCTCATGGGCATAGCCACAGGCTAAATTATGCACTTCAAGCAATGGTTGCATGGGGCATTATTCCTTTTTAGAGGTTTCTCTGGAAGGTTTGGAAGCGACAGAGGGACCGACTACATTACTGGGATCAAGGGAATCTACCAGTTTGGGATTGCCCCCCAGGTTGCTGGCGATGATGCGGAGATTATTGGCCATCATTCCAATATAAGTGTGCTGGGGGTTTTTATTTTCTAAAGCCAGGGCAGACCCCTCCCCAGGCAATTCATCATCGGCCGTGTTGGCCGTCTTAACCTTAGCTTCTCGGCTGATTTGCTCTTCCACTTTACTAGGGTAGACTTCTGAACCAAAAATCGCAGGAACGCCTACTTTCCGAACCTGATCAATCAAACGGGCGACCTCTTTGGCAGAAGGCTCTGCAAAATCCGAAGGCTGGATCGCCCCAATCACTTCAAAGCCGTATTCCCTGGCCCAGTAAGCCCAGGAATCATGATAGGTAAGCAGTTTGCGATTCTTGGCCGGAATGCTAGCTACGACAGAACGAGTTACCTTATCCAAATTGTCCAAGCGTTTTAGGTAGTTCTTGAGATTGGCTTCGTAATAGGGCTTGCCCTTTGGATCTAAAGCAATTAACTGCTGGGTAGCTAACTTGGCATAGGCCTCGGCGTACTTAGGATTGACCCAGAGATGTGGATTCGGTTTACCGCCAGATTTCGGAAAACTGAAGTCGTAGAGCCATTGCTTCTCAGTAATCGTATTGTTACCCAATTCATAGATTTTCGTGTCCTTGGGTTTAACAGAATTAGCTAGCTTTTCAGTAGGGCTTTCTAGTTTCAAACCATTAACAATAATTAAGTCTGCTCTCGATAAAAGGGCAGAGTCTGAAGGTCTAGGTTCAAATGTATGGGAATCAGTTCCCTCTGGAATAACGCCTTGGATTTCAACCCGATCTCCTGCAATATTACTGACAATATTGGTGATCGGAGCTACGCTCGTAACTACCAATAGCTTTTTCTGGGGCTTCACCTCAGCAGCCTGAGCAAGAATGACAGAATTTATATCAGGAATAGCTATCGCTGTAGGTTGGATGCTAAGCGGCACCAAGACCAGAGCAAAAGCCATAAACGATAGTAGTTTCTTCATATAACTTCAGCGCCCTCGTCAGGTTTATCAAGGCCATGTATTGACTATACTTATCGAGGTTACAACTTCCCCTCAATCCTTTCAACAAACTTATATCAAGTCTTAATGCTTAAAAAAAAGCCCTGGCAGCGCAGGGCTTATGAACATAGTAAAGATAAACTACATAAGACCAAGACGGGCAAGCAAGCCTTTGCCTGTAGCAGATTCCAGGATGAGCAAGATGACAAAACCAAGCATAGCCAGGCGCCCGTTCCAGATTTCTGCTTGAGGTGTGAAGCCAAATAGAAAAGAATTGCGACTCTCAGAATTTCCACTGTTCATAACGACAACCCAAAGCAGTTTATATTTCTTAATATATCTTTATCAGACTCAAGATGAAACCTGTACTAAAGGACAGGTAAGGGGTAGCTTCTGCAAAAAGAGGGCATGTAGCAATCGAAGTAAAAACCGGATTGGCGCTAAGAAACTAAGTGCGTTAGATCAAACACAGGATCGGTTCATTGGCAATACTCTGTGGAAGTAGAACGAAACCTGACGTATGATAATCTTGGCATCAAACCTTTGCAAGAATATCAACCTCGCGGCAGGCGCAGCCTGTCGAGAGGCTCCGACGAAAAATGTTTTATCTGTGCGCTTCTGGCAGCAGATTTTTTGCGGAGGCATTCTCAGCCAGGTTTTATGTAAAGTTATGTTAAGCAATGTAAAACAGCGTTACGTTGAAAACATAATGTTCTTTGAAAAATCTTAGAGGTTCTGACCATGACACTTACCCTCGAATCTGCCCAAGAGATATTCTCAGGGAGAGGGCTCCCTAGTAGTATCCCCGTTATCCTCGCAGAATTTGAAAAACTCAGCCTTGAAGACCGACTGGCGCTGCTCTGGTTTGCCTATACGGAAACAGGGCGCTCGATTACCCCTGCAGCCCTCGGGGCTGCCAGTATGAACTTAATTGAAAGGCTGCTCAACGAGATCAAGGGCATGTCTCCAAGCGAGCAGACCAAGGTGATGTTTGACCTGGCAAGCCGCGCTGACACCCCGATTGGCCGCTCCTATGGAGGATTCAGCGCCAACATCAAACTTGGATTTTGGTATCAGTTGGCTGACTGGATGAAGCAAGGGATCGTCGCTCCGGCTCCTGCCGACTATAGGATGAGTGAGGAAGCTAACGCAGTATTTGAAGCGATCAAAAAAGTCGATGGTGGACAGCAAATCCAGATATTGCGAGACATTGTCCTGAACATGGGCTACAAGGACGCCGTCACTGCAGCCGCTGCACCCAAAGCACAGAACGTTGTGTTCGAACGCACCGAAGCGCCCATCACCGAACTTTTCGTCGAAGGGGTGACAGACTCCGCTCCGCTGGCCTATTTCGAGGCAATGAACCGCGATGACTTCGATGCAGCGATCGCCCTCTTCGAACCAAACGGGGCTTTGCAACCTCCTTTCCAAGAACCGATCATTGGAACAGATGCGATTGCTGCCTACATGCGGTCCGAAGCCCAAGGGCTGAACATGAGGCCAGAAAGGGGAATCACTGAATACTCGACCGACGGCTTCAAGAAACTGAAAATCACCGGAAAGGTCCAAACTCCTTGGTTCGGCGTCAACGTTGCCATGAACATTGCCTGGCGCTTCGCCCTCACTCCCGAAGGCAAGATATTCTTCGTAGCCATCGACATGTTGGCTTCTCCCGAAGAACTGCTCAACCTACGCCCCCCTAGCTACAAATAACCGATAAGTGATTATTTTTTTGGG
>CASBPW010000292.1 GCA_949127685.1 Candidatus Sivonenia alaskensis PMM_0068
CAATGGGTGGCAAAAGATCCGCAGAGCTTTTCCCAGGGCGCTTCTTTAATCGTTGCGGAAACAAATTATGACCCGCCGATCACCACAACAATAATTGCGGAAATCAAGCATCAGGCCAAGGGTTGCCTGAATGAGTTGAACATTCAATCTGCCTTTTCAATCCTGACGTTGGATGGAACCCATTCAGCTTGCACATTTTCTGCCTCCAGTGCTGAACAAGTGCGATCGCTCTACCGCAAAGTGGGACTAGCTTTTAAGCGTGTTTGGAAAGCAACCTTGATTCAACCCAACCCGCCTATTAATGGCTATATCACTTGAGATCTGGTGTTGGACAATGCTCGGACGATTCCTGGACGGTTTCAGGACAGGGGTTTGCCTAATCTGGGAACAGAACAGCCAAGGGACAACAGCTGTATAGCCAGTCTCCGGTTTTACTCACTTACTTGAAACCCACTATCACTCTAGGAGAACCATCATGAATGCTACAATGATCAACGCCAACCAAGCCTACGCACAATCGCTCCAGCGTGCTAGCCAAGTCAACTGGAAAATTGAAGACATCATCGGTGGCAACAAGCGCCTCGACTTCAGCAAGCGCTTTATGCCAGAAGCTCTGGCACGCGTGAACGAAATCTCTTGTTTGAACGAAGCCGAAAAACTGATTTTGAACCAGATTCGCGGCAATAGCTATCTGCACCTATTTGGTGCGGTGGAAGAGTTCATCGTTCCCTATGTGATCAACCACGTCAAGACAACAGGATTGAGCGAGATCACCGCCACTCAAGCGTTACTTCACTTTGCGGAAGAGGAGAGCAAGCACATTCGCCTGTTTCGCTGCTTTGCCGAAGAGTATGAACTAGGTTTTGGTAGTCGCTGCGATGGCATTGGTCCCGTGCCAGATATTGCCGACGCTGTGCTTCAGCACCATCCCTTGGGTGTGGTGTTGGTTATCCTCTACATTGAGTGGATGACCCAAAATCACTACCTGGCTAGTGTGCGGGATAACTTCAGCGAAAGTCTGGATCCGCAGTTTTGCAGCCTGCTGCGGAATCACTGGTTGGAAGAAGCTCAGCATGCGACTCTAGACGCCTTGATGGTCGAGCAGTTGGTGCGGGAGTTGGAGCCAACCGAAGTAGAAGCTGGGGTGGAGGATTTTTTCAAACTGATTGAGTTTTTGAATGGGGGCTTTATGATTCAGGTGCAACTCGATCTAGAAAGCCTTTCCAGAGCCACGGGACGCACGTTCACTGAAGCTGAAAAGCAAGAAATTCAGTCGATTCAAGAACGCGCCTATCAATGGACATTCATTGGTTCTGGCATCAGCCACGGTAAGTTTGTGCAAACCTTTAACCAGTTTGGCGCGATCGCCCAAGCCCGGTTGACCCAGGTTGCGGAAAAGTACAGCTAGTAGCGCAACTAAGATCGCCAGGGCAGGCAAGTTGTTATCAATTAACCTGCTCTGACATTGAATTTTAAGCATCGGCAAGCCTGATTACATTGGAGATTCCTCCATGCCCCTCGCACGTACTGTTACTCTGACAATCCTCGCTATGCTCGCCTTTGCCGGAAACTCCCTGCTCTGCCGCATGGCACTCAAACAGACAGACATCGATGCCGCCAGCTTCACATCGATTCGTCTGATCTCCGGTGCCCTGGTTCTGTGGCTGATCGTGCGGCTGCGGGAGAAGATGATCGCCCAGGCAGGCAGTTGGTTGGCAGCACTGGCACTGGTTACCTATGCAGCTTGCTTTGCCATCGCCTACATCAGCTTATCGGCTGGAGTGGGGGCTTTACTGCTATTTGGATCTGTGCAAATCACCATGATTGGGTATGGGGTGTGGACAGGGGAACGGCTGCGGGGGTTGCAGAGTGCAGGGTTGTTCCTGGCTCTAGCTGGATTGATTGGGTTGCTGCTGCCGGGACTGACTACCCCGTCCCTCCCAAGCTCACTATTGATGCTGGGTGCTGGGGTGGCATGGGGCATCTATTCCTTACTGGGTAAAGGGGTGGCAAATCCGACCCAGGTTACTGCCGGAAATTTTCTTAGGGCAGTGCCGTTTGCCATCGCCCTCAGTCTGATCACCCATGCTCAAATCACCCTGGATGTTGCGGGGGTTGGATATGCGATCGCCTCCGGAGCGATCGCCTCCGGGATCGGCTATACCATCTGGTACCATGCCTTACCACACTTGCAGGCGACTCAGGCGGCTACGGTGCAACTCAGTGTGCCAATTCTGGCAGCGATCGCTGCTGTGCCCATGCTGCATGAACCGATGACGCTGCGTTTAGGTTTGGCATCGGTTGCAGTTCTCGGCGGTATTGCCCTAGTCATCAGAGAATAAAACACGATGAGCACCTCTGAACTGGTTCCCAATCCTGGTGAATCGATCCGAAGCGAGCAACACGATAGGATTTTTCTCACCCTGCCCAACCGTTTTAGACGAAAGCTGATTGGGGTTAAGCAGGTCGATGCCGTCACTGATAACACACCTGCCTACTACATGGTCAAATGTGCCCACCCGACCCATTTTGCAGAAGCACTGACCTCTGGCAAGCCCTTTTTAGAGCGCATTCGGGGCATCTGAGCCAAATTGGACCACTCATCAATACGGCGCGACGCCGACATCTACGCCAAAGCATTGCCCATGGGTTATTCTTTACTCTTCATTAAACGTCACAAAAGGGAGTGATAAATGACGAAGTCTACTTCAATCTACTGGAATGCCTTCAGTCCAGAGAATCAGAAACGATGGACATCGATCAAAGAGCTTGAAGGAATGGCAGAAGAACTTACGCTGAGTATCGATCATTCTACGGGTGAATACACCAAACTGACCCGATTCCTCCCAGGTGCTAACACATCAGCATTTGGAGAGAAATCTCATCCATATCCTGAGGAGGTATTTATTATCAGTGGTCGCCTATACGATGCGGCGTTTGATCTTTGGTTGGAAGCCGGGCATTACGCTAGCCGCCCTCCTGGAGAGATTCACGGGCCATTTAAAACGGAGTCTGGTTGTGTTGTTCTAGAGGTGTCATTTCCTAATCGCATGGGTGACAGTAATGTCACCTAACAAGTCCATATGCTGGAGCCGCGTAAGCGGCCTGGTGATCATTAACGTCAGCCGGCTTGGCTTTAGGTAGTGGCAGTAGTTTGAAGTTAGTAGCTTAGGACTGAGATTACAGCATTTATTGTAGTTGGCCTGGAAGTATACTTGAGCGTTAGTGAAATTATCGATTGGCAGCACCCTCAAACCATTGAGCTTCCCAAACAAATTGCATCGCTGGTTTGGTGTGACAGGTCTTTCTCAGACCCCCGGTGAAAGGTCGATTTATTCCTGCCCACAACAAGGCTTTGCACCCGAACAATAACCCCATAGCGCACCCAAACGTGCATTGATTTCTATCAACAAAAATGATTAGCTCACTTTATTCATGTCTGGTGGCATCACCACTTTTTTGGCTAAACCTAAGGCGCTTAGAGATTGAATTGCCCACCAAGTCATATCCATTTCCCACCACTGCCAGCCAGCCTTAGCGACATTGGGATAAGCATGGTGATTGTTATGCCAGCCTTCACCGTAGGTGAGAATAGCTGCCCACCAGAGGTTGCGCGAGTTATCGTCTGTGTCCTGTGAACGGTAGCCCCACATGTGGCTGGCAGAATTGATGAGCCAGGTGCTATGCCAGAGCAACACCGCCCTTAAGAACATGCCGCAGATCACCCAAGACCAGCCACCGATCAAATACAAAAAGAGGCCGAGGGGAAGCTGGAGAAGTAGAAAATAGCGGTCAAGCCATTGATAGAAAGGGTCTCGGGCTAAGTCTGGAGCATATTTTCGGTAGGAAGAGGAGTAAAAGAAAGTGGAGCGGGGATAGAAGATCCAGCCCATGTGACTCCACCAAAAACCGCGCTTAGCAGAGTAGGGGTCTTTATCTTCATGCTCTGTAAAGGCATGGTGCTGACGGTGTCCACCCACCCAGAAGATAGGACCACCTTGCAAAGCCAGGGCTCCTAGAACAGCAATGAAATATTCCAACGGTTTTGGAACCTGAAAACTGCGGTGACTTAGCAGCCGATGATAGCCCAAGCAAATCCCGATTCCCCCAAATAACCAATGAAGAAAAATCGTGACGCCTAGGGCAGACCAAGAGAAGAACCAAGGTGTAAGTAGGGCTACAGCGTGAATGCTGCCAAAGAAAATGACATTGGTCCAATCCAGCGTTAACGACTGTTCGACCTTAGTGTCGGGGGTTCCAGTAGCGTTAGAGGTCATAAAGGTTTCCTTATCTGGGACAAGCAGTCAGTGGTCTTATCTTTTGGCTATCCGAAGTGACAGCAGATGCAAGTGCCGCTTGCATTTCCTAAAGTTAACAAAAAAATCAAATAGATGCAAGTGTTACTTACATTCTTTTTTTGGGTATAGGGTGGAGAGAGACTGACTCCACCTACAGTTTTAAGTCAAACCGATAGCACCGCTCTGTTCTCAGACTGGTGTACGCTACGGGAATTAGGATATCTATGTCGTCACCTCCGCGCACTTTATCGACCCGCCAACGCTTGCTCAATGCGGCACTGGAGCTTTTTATTTCTCAGGGTGTTACTGAGACAACGACTCGGCAGATTGCTGAACGGGCAGAGGTGAATGAAGTAACTTTGTTTCGTCATTTTGGGAATAAGCATGGACTGCTCTTAGGGGTTATTGAAGAGTCTGAAGTCTTTGCGCAAGTAGGCCGTTCCCTAGCTCAGCACGTAGCCCAAACCGATAATATTCATCAGACGCTCAAAGAGTACGCTCATGATCAATTGCAGGCTGTAGAACAAATACCAGCATTGATTCGTTCGGTAGTCGGTGAATCCGGCCAATATCCCACAGAAAATCGTCAGGCCTTAGGACGAGGGTTTATTCAGGCCAATCAGTATATTGCCCAGTATTTAGAAGCTGCTGTTCAGCAAGGCAAGCTCGAAGCCTATTTGCCTCCAGCCAAAATTGCCAGTCTACTCAACAGTACCCTTTTGGGCTATGCGGTGATCAAATTTACGAGTGATTTCTATGAGCTTTGGGATGACCAAAATGACTTCTTGGAAAGTCTAGCTACCCTATTTATGCGTGGAGCGATTGCACCCGCTTCTTCTTTAGAAATTACCTCCACAGGAGAAGTGAAAGATTTACCCGCAGCGATGGTGCACACTATGTTGCAACGAGCCAAGAAAATTAGCTCCAGGGATTATGCTTTGTTCTATCTACTCTTTGGGGCAGGTCTCCAGGCTAAGGAAATAGTTACTTTAGAACGGTCCCATCAAATCTGTGACAGCGATCAACATTTACTCCAACTCAATCCCCCACTCAACCAGGGGGCAAGAGCTAAACGGCAAGTTCCTGTCAATCAAAGAATTTTGGGGAAACGCTATGGTTCCTATGACAACAATCCCTTAACCCAGTGGTTAAAGAGCCGCAAAGATGACCAGCCTGCGATGTTCCTCAATGATGCCAAACACCCCCTATCGGAAGAAGATATACTCTTGGCTTGGCAAGCCTGTACGACTGGATTATTAACTCCAGAAGGGCAACTTCCAAAGATTGAACAGGCATACCAGACCTGGTGCTTAGAGATGCTGATGCGCGGTATGACGTTGGAAGATTTAAGCATTCTCACCGATCAGGGGGTATCTGAACTCCAACCCTATGCCCAACGCGCTAGAGCAAAAGTAGCGTTGGAACAAGCGATTAAGTTAGACCGCTAACTCAGGAACAAACCACTACCCCAGCATCAGAAGTGTGGCAAAGGAACTGTTCCTGGTCTTCTTGGCTGATTTTGGACAGCACTGAACGGGCTTGGTTCTCATTGGCACAGAGTCCAAAAACAGAAGGTCCAGACCCGGACATCATCACGCCAGAAGCTCCAGCCTCTGACATGCGCTGCTTAAGATAGGCCACTGCTGGATGTTCTGGTAAGACCACCCGCTCCAAATCGTTGTAGAGGTGCTTGGTTATCCGTGCGAGGTCATGATGAACCAGTCCAGAGAGGAGAATTGGGAGGTTTGAAGCATGGACAGGTTTGGCTTCGCCATACTGTTCCCGATAGGTTTTGTAGGCCCAAGCCGTTGATATTCCCAAGTTCTGAGTCTTGGCAAGCACCAAAGGAATTCCCTTGAAACTTAGTAAGGGCGACAAAATCTCTCCTCGTCCGACCGCAAGAGAGGTCCCCCCATCTACGCAAAAGGGCACATCCGACCCCAGAGCTTGGGCAAGCTTTTCGAGTTCGCGCACAGTCAAGCCCGCATCCCATAAAAGATTCAGGCCCACCAGAACCGCTGCGGCGTTTGCTGAGCCTCCTGCCAGTCCTGCGGCTACCGGAATTTTTTTTCCAATCTCAATCAACGCTCCATCTTTACGACCCAGAGCCTTTTGCATAACTTGAGCAGCTTGGTAGGCGATATTTTCTTCATTGGTCGGAACTTGGGTGTGGTCGCAACGAATCGCTATTTCCCGGTGAGTTGTGATCTGAACAGTATCGGCCAAGTCGATACTTTGAAGGACCATGACTACTTCATGAAATCGATCAGGACGCAAACCAACAATCTCTAAAAAAAGGTTGATCTTGGCAAAACACTGTAGGGTAATTGCTTTACTCATACCGATTCACAGAAGTTTTCTCCGATAAGGATTCGCAGGCTTCACAAAAGCTCTTCATTTTCTTGAGATGCTCCTGCATGGTAACAAAATGCTGACTGCGCGCTTCCTGAGAGCGAGCCACTTTTAGAAATTGCTGTTGTAGTTTGAGTAATTGCCATAATCGGGAAATTTCAACTTGATAGCTCAAAAGTTTTCCTTCAAATTCAGTAGCCATCACAGAGTCTATATGAGACCGCAGATTTTTGAAGGCGATGAAAATAGGGTCTAGAGAAGAGTGTTCTTCTTTCTGTGTTACCAGGATTAGATTTTCAATCAATACAATTTCCTGGATTGGGTCTTGGAATAGAACGTTCATACTACCTAATCTGCTAGCACCTGATGTTTAGTCTCAATTACCCAGGGGAGGAACAATAAACCAACTAAGGGTATAAATCCAACCCAAAAGAGGAGCGATAAGGCACTCTCCAATCCATTAACGCCTTTAGAGGCTATGTATCCCACCAAAAAAGGCCCCGCTGCTGCGAAAATTCGACCAATGTTATAACAAAATCCTGCGCCTGTTGCGCGTAACCGCGTGGGGAACAGTTCTGGTAAATAGTAGGTGAAACTGCCAAAAACCCCAAAGACGGTCAGCCCAATTGGGAAATACATGTAGAGTCTTGTTTCAGGGGGCAAATCCAACCCAAATGTTGCCAGTAGCGCACCCGCTGAAAGCAAAAAGTACAAAGCAAACATCGGCTTACGTCCCAAGTATTTAGCCGCAGGAATAGTTAATAGAGTTCCCAGTAGACCACCCAAATTAAAACTATTGGTTGCCAAACTTTTCCATCCCTCTGACAGTGCTAACGTCGCCGCTCTATCCAATCCTTGAGCTTGTGCCGTGGCTTGGGCAAGCCCTGTTGAAATAACGGGAATAAAGGCATTACAGCTCCACCAAGTCAGCAAGGCCGTTACGGCCATCAAAAAACCACTCAAGGTTAGAGGGAAGTTTTGAGGACTAAACAATTCACCAATAGTCGGGGGCATTCCCACACTGGCATTTTCTTTCCAACGGTCTGGCTCTTTGACAAAGAGACGCACCAAGAAGGCGATTGCTGCAGGCAATAAGCCAAAGAGGAACACAACACGCCAAGAGGTTTCAGGACTGCTCTTGAGAAAGACCCCAGCTACTTGGAAATTCACAAAAGTCGCGAGAAAGAGGCCAAAAGGAGCGGAGGTATAGAGCAGCGCTCCTGCTTCAACCCGTCTTTTTTCAGGGACTACCTCGGCCACCATCGAAGCACCCGCAGCCCATTCCCCGCCAATACCTAGGCTGGCGACGATACGGCATAACATCAAAACCCAAATGTTGGGTGCAAACGCACAACTTGCAGTGCCCAAAGCGTAGAGAAGCATCGTAAAGAGGAGCGTTTTGGTCCGACCAATGCGGTCAGCGAGCTTCCCAAATAACACTCCACCCACCGCCCAACCGATTAAGAGAACAGAGGTTAGCAGCCCGGTCCAGAATAAGGTGGCGGATTTTGCTTCTGGAGAACCAATGGTCATTCCCAAGAGGGTAGGCACCGCGTTAGGGGCCACATAATTGAAGAGAATGCCATCAAAAATATCAAAGCCCCAACCAAGCCATGCCGCAAATAGAACCGTCCATTGATACCCCGTCATGTCCAGTAGCTTGAAGCCGCTTGTTTCTGCTTGTTTAGACACTTCTGCCATGCTATTGACTCTTCCACTCCTACGTACTGCTTCTCTGAAAAGTATAGACAGCTCATGCCCTATATGGACAAACCCAGTAACTCTTGGTTGAAGGGTCCATACCCCTTTAGAATTAGGTCTGGATTTGTGAGAGCACCAAACCAGGTGAAGACAAACCATAAAAACCACGAAAACTGCGAAAACCTCGACAACTTCCTAGGAGAGATACCTTCATGAAAAAAGCTGTAATGGAAACCAGTAAAGGGACCATTAACCTTCAGCTCTTCGATGCCGACGCCCCCATCGCCGTGGCTAATTTCGAAAAACTTGCCCAGGAAGGATTTTATGATGGCCTTGGCTTCCACCGGGTGATTCCTAACTTTATGGTTCAGGGTGGTTGTCCGAATACCCGTGAGGGCGCCAAAGGAATGCCTGGGACAGGTGGACCTGGCTATACGATCAAGTGTGAAACCAAAGGCAATCCCCATAAGCATGGAACAGGCACCTTGAGTATGGCCCATGCTGGCCGTGATACAGGGGGTTCTCAGTTTTTCATTACCCACAGTCCCCAACCACACCTGGATGGCGTACATACGGTCTTTGGTGAAGTGGTTGACCCCGTTCAGGATATGGCCGTCGTGAATGCTATTCGGCAAGGGGATAAAATTCTCTCTGTCAAAATTGTCCCAGCCTAACAAGCGCGCTAGGGTGTTAGAGACTAGCTCGAAGCGCTCTGGAGTGGGCCTATGACTGTTGTTCCAAAATTATGTCTGTGTCGGACAACAAGCCATAGGCTCATTTTGGTCGGATTATTGGTCACGCTGACAGGCTGTGGTTTGCAGCAAGGCGAACGTGCCCAGAGCCAGGATGCCACCTTAGTCGACGTAGCGATTGCCCATCCGCAATCGCTACAAGAAGAACTGGAATACATCGGTTCTACGGGGCCTGCGGAGGAGATTTCTTTGCGGGCTCAGGCCGATGGACAGCTATTACGCCTGAATGTAACGGTCGGTGATCGGGTCAAGCCAGGTCAGGCCCTTGCCCAACTAGACGGGGCTTCTCTTGCCATGGCTGCCAGCCAAGCCCAAGCGGAACTGGCAGCCCGAGAGTCCGAAGTGTCACGGACGGAAAACGAAGTAGAAAATGCCCGCTTACAAATTGAACAGGCCCAAAATGCCCTTCAACAGAACCGAACCGATAGTATCCGTCTAGAGAAACTTTATCGCGAGGGAGCGATCTCTGCCAGGGTAGCCAATGCAGCCCGATCGCGGGCAGAATCAGCCTCGCTCGCCCTCCGTTCGGCTCAAGCCCAAGTGAAACTGGAGCAAGAAGCGATTGTTGCTGCTAAGGGCAGAGTTAAAGCCCAACAGGTAGAGGTGAAACGAACCCTGGCCCAGCGATCATTTGCCTCTATCACATCCCCGATTGAAGGCATCGTTCTAAAGCAAATGGTTGAACCTGGCAGGATCGTGCGTACGGGGGATGAAATTTTAAAACTGGGAGCCTTTAAACAGGTCACGGTCAAGACCCAAGTTTCCGAATTGGAAGTGCCCAAAATTCGGGTAGGTCAGACTGTTCAAGTAGCGCTAGATGCACTTGCCCAAAGGGAATTCACGGGGAAGGTTAGTCGTGTTTCTGCTTCCGCTGACCCCACGGTTCGACTGGTACCCGTAGAAGTTACGATTAAAAACCCAGACAAGCGTATCGGCAATGGGCTATTAGCACGGGTACGTTTTGCACAAAAGGCAATCAAACAAATTGTGGTTCCTGAAAAAGCCCTACAGAGAGCGGAAAATAATAAGTCCTTCCTATTCGTAGTGCAACAAGCGGGAGAACGGGCCAAGGTGAATAACCGCCCGGTGAGCCTTGGCAATCAAGCCAACGGCCAAGTAGAAGTTATCTCAGGATTGAGTGCCGGCGAATCTTTTGTGCTGCACAGCGAGAAACCGCTTACAGATGGAGAGATTGTACGCTTGAGTGCCATGTCTAGGGATACCAGCCGAGAACCCCTAGAAGCTAAAAATAGACCATAGAAAAAGGGTGGCCAAGGACCACCCTCCTCTTGTTTCTGGAACGGCTTAGATTTCGAAAGAAGCAAATTGCTTTTTATCTAGGATATGGACCGTATCTACGAAGCGAATTGTGGAGGATTGACTGGATATAACCATGGTTTCTGTGCGAGCACCACCCCCAAAGAAACGCACCCCTTTGATGAAGTCCCCATCGGTAATACCGGTAGCTGCAAACAGGACATTTTCTCCAGAAGCAAGGTCTTCAGCTTCAAAAACCTTATCGGGATCCTCTACACCCATTTCCTTGAGACGAGCCGCATTACCTGCACGGGTCCACTTCTCACTTTCAGGAGTATTCACTTCAGCAGGGTCATAGATGAGACGGCCTTGGAAATGTCCACCCAAGCAACGGATGGCAGCGGCAGAGATAACGCCTTCAGGAGCCGCCCCGATACCCATCAGCGCATGGACGCCCGTACCATTGATTACCGCAGAAAGAGCCGCAGAGATATCACCGTCAGAAATAAGTTTGACCCGTGCTCCCGTTGCCCGGATCTCTGCAATCAGATCTTTGTGGCGGGGACGGTCCATTACAATGACCAACAAGTCTGCAATGTTACGACCCAGGCATTCGGCAATAATTTTCAGATTTTTCTCGGCAGGATAGTCAATGTGGACCTTTCCTCTGGCTTGAGGAGGCGCGGCGAGCTTGCGCATGTAGAAGTCGGGAGCATGGAACAAGCCTCCCTTTTCAGAGATAGCCAATACGGCCATCGAATTGTTGCTTCCAGAGGCCACGAGGTTGGTCCCTTCGCACGGGTCTACCGCAATGTCAATTTCGAGAAGTTCATCTAGACGGCAGAAGTCTGCGGCATCAGGTTGGGTGCAGATTCCCACTTCCTCTCCGATATAGAGCATAGGAGCCTCATCCCGCTCCCCTTCCCCAATCACAATCCGTCCCCGCATGCGGACTTTATTCATCGTGTTGCGCATGGCTTCAACAGCCACCGCATCAGCTTCATTTTTCAACCCCTTGCCCATCAAGCGAGCGGAGGCTAGAGCTGCCTGTTCTACAACTTCAATAATTTCTAGGCCAAGTACTTTTTCCACAACTGATCCCTCCCTAACAGATACGCGTCCCAATCGCCCCTCAGTGTAGTAGGTTTGGGTACCTTGTCATAGGTCCTCAAGAATTTTATTTGAAGGTTCATCAAACTTTTATAGACAAAAATTTGTTCAGCGTCTACCATGGCTAAAGGCTTATCCTGCGGTGATCCCAAGCATTTTAAGAATCCTTAAATTTTTCTGTACAATTGTATCTTCCATATCTTTTTAAGCCTGCTGGGAGTGTTAGATTTTGAAAGTAAACATATACACCACAGACGAAATGTCACAAACTCTAGACGGACTACCTCCTGAGTACGCTGATCAAGCGGTTGGTTGTGCCTACACAAACCACAGCGGTGCCATACAAATTGTGCGCATATCTAATGTGGAGAATTGGTATTTCGAGCGTGTGGTTTTCCCTGCACAGATGATTGGGTTTACAGCCACGACCCATGCGACTCTGGACATTTACACCTGTGATCATGCAGGCGCACTCCTAGATGAACGGATCCCCTGTAGTCGCTTGGCCCTCGCTGATTCTATTTTCATGGAAGTGTCCAAGGTAGCCGCCGAGCAGTAGCCTGGTAGAGTCAGCACTTTGTTCGGGCCATGTCGTCAAGCAACGCTCCAAGTAATTCTTCCGGAAACCTTGTCGAAATTTTCTCTGCTATCCAAGGGGAAGGAGCGTTTGTTGGAGAACGTCAGCTCTTTGTGCGATTGGGAGGTTGTGATCTCCGATGTAGTTGGTGTGATTCTCCCCACACCCATGCGGTACGTAGTACCTATCGGGTGGAAAAGACGGCAGGACAGCGCGATTTTTTGGAAGCTGTAAATCCTGTCTCTGGAGACCAGATACTCCGCTATGTTGAAACACTGCAGCAAAGCTTTCCCCACCACAGTCTGAGTTTGACAGGAGGAGAACCGTTGCTCCAGAGCCGTTTTCTCCAGACATGGCTACCTCAAGTTCCGCTTCCGGTCTATCTGGAAACAGGAGGTCATCGCCCTCAGGAATTAAGCAAGATATTGCCCTATCTAAGCTGGATTTCTATGGATATCAAACTTCCTTCCTCCTGTGGAGAGTCTTGCTGGCAAGCCCATGATGCTTTTCTGACGGTGGCTGGACGAGGAAACGCTCGTTTGTTCACAAAGTGGGTAGTAACAGCAGACACAACCTTGGAAGACCTGGATCAGGCCACAGACTTATTGGTGCGCCATGCTCCCGATCTTCCTGTGGTTCTACAACCCGTAACGCCCCTCGGTGGTCGTCTAGCACCTAACCCGTCGCAAATACTAGATTGGCAAAGCCGTCTACGTCAACGACTCACTTCGGTCCGGGTCATTCCCCAAACCCACAAAATGATCCATCAGCTTTAGCTGAAACTGTCTGAAATTGATGGATGCGTACGATATTTATTTGGCAACTTTATAGATGGACATATTACACGCTCCCTAAAGTTTGTGCGCTCAGCAATTATAAATTTGACAGTCCTGAAACCTTCACGCCAAGAGAGGTTTGCAATTATTTATATTTCGTCTAATCGCTGAAATGGCGCACAATCGTTCTGAATTTATAATTTTTGCATATTTGCTGCCTGAACCCCGTGGTCGATTGCAAAAGTTGTATTTTTCAATACAAACTACGCTGGCGATAGGGCTTGATTGCAGGGAAATAGACGAAGTGCAGCCTCACGAAAATAACCCCACGGTTCAAGTTATTCATAGCCTTTCCCCGGCTTGTCAATAACTGCCGCTTTACTTTCGCGAGGCTGTACTAAGTGGGTAAACTATGAAAAAGACAGTACCATCTAAGCTAGAGTCCTCTCCAGACAGGTATTGCTGGCAAACTATGCTGTATCTAATTTGGCCCACCCACTTAAGAAAATTCCAGGCAAATCTAAAAACGTTTTCAACCACGATGGCTTGGCTTTGCCGTAGGTCTCAATGCGACAAACCCATCTGCCCCAGAAAGCACCGCCAAAATCGCTATCGTAACGATAGCCCCCAAACTGTGATGTTGTGTTCTCTCCACGGGGGAGTCCTGTAGGTACTGAAAATGTTTGAGAACAATCTGTCTCAGGACCTTTTCTTCTTTGATATCATTTTCTTGTCTGAAGGGAGAGAAAATGTACAATACTGGATTTGAGACGAGCAGCAGTTCTTACAATAAATCAACCAGTTGGTCAGGAATACCCCCTACTGAATATCAGCAGGGTGCCCGTGGAACTGGCATCCAGTTTGTCGTCAAGCCTGTTTGGTTAGGTTGGGTTCTGATTGCAGCCACACAACAGGGGATTTGTACCCTTACCCTTGGGGATACAGCCGAAGCGTTGACAACACTGCTACAGCATCAGTTTTTCCATGCTCAGATTCGGGAGAACGATCCAACCTTTGAAGATTGGATTGAGCAGGTTATTGCCTTTGTTGAAACACCTCAACGAGGGCTAAATCTTCCTCTTGACATTCAAGGAACTGCCTTCCAGCAGAGGGTTTGGCAGGCGCTGCAAACCATTGCCCCTGGCAGTACCAGCAGCTACAGCGAGATTGCTCAACAGATTGGGAATCCCAAAGCTGTTCGTGCGGTTGCTCGGGCCTGTGCAAGGAATCAACTTGCTATTGCGATTCCCTGTCATCGCATTGTAGGCAATGATGGATCGTTGCGGGGCTACCGATGGGGAAGCGATCGCAAACGGGCCTTGCTAGAACGAGAAGCCGCACAAGCGGCTACTTCGTTATCAACTTGTATGACAATTACCCCTGCTTTTGCAGTCGTATAATCCTAAAAAGACCGAAGATACGGTGGGAGGCTTTCAAGCTTGTCGCTCCTTGAGGGTTGGATAGTCAATATAGCCCTTCTCCCCACCTCCGTAGAACGTAGAGGGGTCGGGCTGATTCAAAGGAACCCCTAAGCGAAAGCGTTCTGGTAAATCCGGATTGGCGATAAACAAGATCCCATAGGCAACCAGATCCGCATGCCCCGCGGCGATCGCTTTGTTGCCCGTCTCCAGAGTGTAATCCGTGTTTACCATCAACGTCCCTGTGTAGATTGGGCGGAAATAGCTGGAGGGTAGTGGGGCTCCTCCGTGTCGAATATCAGCGGCATCGGGTTCTCGTAGATGCAGATAGGCCAAGTCAAAACGATTCAACTGTTCGATCACATAACCAAAAGTGGCCTTCGGGTCAGAGTCCGACATGCTATTAAAGGTTCCACTAGGGGAAAGACGAACGCCAACGCGCGCGTTCCCCCAGACACCTACAACCGCCTCTGTCACTTCTAGCAGCAGACGAGCCCGGTTCTCGATAGAACCCCCATAGACATCGGTACGCTGATTGGTCCCGTCCCGCAAGAATTGATCGAGCAAGTAGCCATTGGCTCCGTGAATTTCCACCCCATCAAACCCAGCAGCTAGCGCGTTTTCAGCCCCTTTTCGATACTGCTCAATAATATCGGGGATTTCATCGGTTTCAAGGGCTCTTGGCGTAACAAAGGGTTTCATACCCTCATAAGTTGCAGCTTCTCCCTGAGGGGCAAGGGCAGAGGGGGCCACCGGTAAAGCACCCTCCGGCTGCAAATCAGGGTGAGAAATACGGCCCACATGCCATAACTGCAGAAAAATTCGTCCACCTTGCTGGTGTACTGCATCCGTGACGAGCTTCCATCCTTCTAACTGTTCGGGAGAATAGATACCTGGTGTGCCCGGATAGCCAAGACCTTGTGGGGAAACTTGACTTGCTTCAGAAATAATGAGCCCTGCTGAGGCCCGCTGTGCGTAATAGAGAGCATTTAAACGGCCTGGAACATTTCTCGCTCCGGCCCGATTGCGCGTTAAGGGAGCCATCACAATCCGGTTGGGGAGGGTATAAGGACCAAGCTGGATGGGGGTAAAAAGATCCATAGAAAGAGCTCCTAATTTCATCTGAAGTGGGTGTATTACAGGCGTCGGCAGTTTTCGTTGTTGTCAGCTCGAACAAGATAAAGAGAAGTTCTTTTGTTCGCCGTCTGCAGGGTCTGGGGTATTTATGGTTAGGACGATCTGAGATAGGACGTAAACCAAAGGTCCGATCAATTTGAAAATCTGGTCAGGCATAACTTTTAGACATCCGAGATAAATGCACACAAAAGTGAGCGTTCATCTACTTAGCCACTAATGGATAGAGCCATGAAGTTTCAGAGTTCAGCCGAACCCCCTATGACTTAAAGATGCTTTTCCACTGCATTGGTCAACGTGGTCTTGGGTACAGCACCCACCACCTGCTCAACCACCTTGCCATCTTTGAAAATGATGAGGGTTGGAATGCTACGAATACTATATTCTTTGGCAATATTGGGACTTTCATCCGTATTGACCTTTACAACCTTAATTTGGCCGGCATACTGGGTGGCGACTTCATCCACTACAGGAGAAACCATGCGGCAGGGACCGCACCAGGGTGCCCAAAAATCTACGAGGACAGGAATCTTACTATCGATGACTTCCTGCTGAAACGTAGAATCTGTAATAGATACGACTGATGACATGGGTGCCCTCCTTTGGTTAGTTCGATTTTTTCGAACAATTAAACTATAGCGTCTGCTATGACATAATTACAAGTATTATGAGGCTCATTTATCACCCAGACCAAAAAGATATTTCCCTGGCAGGGGTACTCTACGCCTTAGGGGACCCTGTCCGCTTAGAAATTGTGCAGCGATTAGCGCGAAGTGGGGCCCTACCCTGTTGTGCCTTGTCCGGACCAGTCGCCAAGTCTACCCTATCCCATCACTTCAAAGTACTGCGCGAAGCTGGGGTTCTCTTTTGCCATAAAGAAGGCACCCAACATATCAATTCTCTCCGCCGCGAAGATTTAGATGCTCTTTTTCCTGGTCTTTTGGAGGCTGTATTGAATGCTACCCATGCTTACGGCAGTAAAGCTAATGCTGAAACTCAGCTGGCCTAAGGATTTCTCTCCTTAAGCTTAAACATCTTGCTCTGGAATCACACGCTTACCCGATACTGCGTTTGAGAATGATCTCGGTGCGTGCGTCAAACATAAGATCGCCTATTCCAACGACCTCCCAACCCTCACTGCCTAGTCGGTTGAGGATCTCCAATAGGTTAGCTCCGAGCAATTCTGGGGTGCTGGCAAGATACCAGAGCACACCACTATCGACAGAGCCGTCATTTTTACCAATCAGTAGTTCGTACTCAAATTTGTTCACTTGGTTAGCCTCAGTTCGACGGACTAGAAAAAACTGAAAAAAAAGCTGAGACTGGATTTGAAGTATTAAAGACTCAGCCACGGACACAATCTTACCCCATACCTATCACAGTAAAAAGCCGGCTTTAGACTTGGAACCTAATCAAGTCGGATCGCAGTGGCTGGAACAGGAGAGTTGTGTTTGTCCCCTGACACGTTTGAATGCTGACTAGGAGTGAACATCACCAGGAAGGGGGAGGGGGTGATATTTTTACCAGTCTTTCTACAGGCAAAGTACTCTAGAGCTGTGCTATCTAATGTAAGTAGTCTCTGACATGGCCACTTCAAGATTGCTGGTCATCCCTGGAGTGGTATCTCAAGAGGCTAGTGACCGATTTGTGCAACAACTGAATATACCGGAGGCTTGTTGTGTCCCGGCGAGCATAGCGCCCTACAACCCTATTGTTCTTGATCAGTTCACGCGATCCCAAGATTTAGATTCCGATTTGATGGTCATTGCTTATAGTGCAGGCTGCGTAGGAGCGTTGGGCTGGCTTCCCCTTTGGTATCGTCAGCAGAAAACAATCAAAGCGCTGTTGGCGATAGATGGTTGGCCGATCCCTTTCTGGGGCAAATTTCCCATTTATCGTGTCAGTCATGATCTCTATACTCACCGCACCACCCTGCGGTTAGGGGCTGGGCTGGAGCAGTTCTACTGTGATCCTGCTGTGGAACATCTTAGTCTGTGGGCGTATCCAGAGACAGCCTGGGGTCTCTGGAATCAGGTGCAACAGCCCCAAGAAAGTCACAGAACCACCGCCCTGGATTTTCTTCAGTGCATCGTAGCAAGACATTTAGAGACCTAGCGGGCAAAAACATGAGGGGTAAACGTCCCGTGCAAGCCGAAGGGAACATGGTGTTTAAGCTTCAGACGGGCTATCGGTCCTTGGTCCAAGTCGCGGGCATCTAAAATCACCACTTCCGTGCGGTGTTCCTCCGCACGGTAGACGAGCGTAATCAGCCAGCCATCATCTTCCTTCTGAGAGCTTGGACGCGGGATAAATACTGGCTCACTGACAAATCCATCGGGAGCAAAACTATACACTTGCTGCACTTCTTCTTGGAAGTCCATTTTAAGAATGGCTTGGAGGGGAGCATTGCCCTGGGGAGCATCGATAGCCGCCACATAGGCATAGCGGTGCGGACGTCCCACGACCGATGGATTTACCTGAGGAAACTCAGAGGAGCGCTCCACCAAAACTCGAGAGGACAAACGACGAGCCTTGGGGTCAATTTCAAAGCGCCACATCTTTCCGGTCGGTAAGACACTGAAATCCGTCTCCCGGAAATCTCTCCCTTCCTGAGTGGTCAGATATTCTTCATAGCGGATGCTATCGACAATCACCTTGCCCTGTTCTTCAAAAGCATTGATATGGTGGAAAACAAAGAACGGGTCTGCTTCGAGGGTGATCATCTCACCTCCGGAACGTGGAATTAGCAAAATACGGGTCGGCTGATTGTCGGCAAATTTGAGGCATTCTCCGGCGGCTTTTAGCCCCAAGACAAAGGGCAGCGGGTCCAAGGTCATCGGATTCTGGAAAATAATCCAGTAATTTTCGGTGTATACGAAGTCGTGGACGAAGGCAAAACCGGGGAACGTATGAGTCCCATCGACCACGACCTGTCCATTTGGTTGGACCCGATAGAAACGCACTGTGGTTTGCAAACCAGCCCGCACCCCAAAATTCATCAATTCCCCGGTCACCGGATTCAGCTTCGGGTGCGCTGAGAAAGGTAAACCCTTGGCCAGAATTCCCCCCAATTCATCGATGCCTAGGGTTTCGAGCGTATCCGGGGTGAGTTGGTAGGGAGGAGCCGCTTCCCAGAGAGCCCAAAGTTTCCCCCCGTGGTAAACCACATTGGTATTGGCTACGTTTTTAAAGCTGAAATCAAAAGCGTTATTCCAGAAACCACCGGGCTTAAGGGTCGCGAAGACATTTTTGTGGAGAATACGGTCTTCTTTTTCTTCCTGAAGGTACTCAGCGGTGCGGACAAATCGATTCTTAAAATGGGCCTTGCCCTGGTCAAAACTAATCGCACAGATCATGCCATCGCCGTCAAAGGGATGCTGGTAAGAAACACCACCCCGATCAAAACGCCCTGGCCCATTGCGGAATAACGTTCCCTGTAGTTCGCAAGGGATGGAACCTTCTACTTCATCGATAGCGTAGTTATGTTCTTCCGAAAGGGTGCTGTAGCCTCTCCCCCAATTAACGGTGCGGTATGAACGTTGTGGGGTATCTGAGATGGCCGTCATGAATTTATTGCGAAATATTGCAGATCTTAGCAGACAGGCTGCTTTGGCGAACAGCAGGGCTCTGCGAAGTCGCTCAAATTTAATTTATCTGTCGCTTTTCCAATTCATGTAGAAATTCTTGGTAGAACCCGTCATACCTTTTTGCCCTTTCAGGTTCTGGAAGAATGATTTCTCCTTTTTGAAACAGCTTCTGGACTGCTTCTTCCACGGGACATTGCCATACCCCAGCGGCGGCTACCATCGCCGCTCCCACCGCAGGTTGAGGATATTTTGCAAGGACTAGGGCTCGGTTTAGGATATTTGCCCGGATTGTGAGCCATAGCGGACTGCGGCACCCTCCGCCAGTAGTATGAACGGGACCATCACAAGGGAGACCCAATTGTTGTAACCGCTCAATGCCTAAACGCTCTACGAATCCTACTCCCTCTAAGAGCACCGCATAAAATCTCAGAGGCTCAACTTCTTCTTCTGGTAAGAAACCAGCGAATTGGTCATGTTGCACAGGGTACCGTTCGCCTTTTTGCCACAAGGGATAACAGGTCAATCCGGTTGGGAGTAGAGAAGCAGCAGCCCGATCGAGCGCAGTCAAGTCAGCTTGGGGAAAGAAGTGATTCAAAGCACCCCCGCCGCAGGAAGAAGCAGCCCCCGGAAGCCAGCCAGTCCGGTCAGGGTGGAGATGAGAATAGATGGAACCATTTGCCGTTTGAATTTTTTCCAGACTGACTGCCTTGAAAATCAGCGTTGTGCCTAAAGAGGTGCTGATTTGACCAGGGGCAATAGCTCCTGTCGCAAGCTGACCGGCACAACCATCGGTCAAACCAGCAACCAGCAATATGGCCTCTCCCAATTCCCAGCTAGCAGAGACGTATCCCAAAGGAGTGCCAGGAGGAACGACTTTGGGAAATTTTTCAACGGTTAACTGATGGGAGGCAAGCCAATCTGTAGGCCAGCTATAGCTATCCAGATCGAACCCACTCTTGAGCGCCGAGGTATGGTCCGTGATGTGAGATTCTGCACCCATTTGATGAAGTAAAAAATCATTGGGATGAGCCAAGTAACTCTCTTCATAGAGCTCAGACGCTGTTTGTGCCCACCAGAGCCAGCGACTCAATCCCCAGCTACTTGATATTCCCAATTGTTGGGCCTGCGCTTTACTGCGTGGATCATCGTAAAGCCAGGCTGCGCCCAGTGGATGACCCTTCGCATCCACCGGCAGGATGGTGCCTGAAGTCGCGCAGATACTCAGGGCAACAATCCGCTCTTGTTTAAGCTGTAATTTGACCTGCCGGAGCACTTGCTTGAGACTCGTTAACCACTGTTGAGGATCAGTCTGTGGCTTGGTCCAGGTATGAGAAGCGACAGCCCGAAGTTCACCCTGCTCACCTACAGCAACAGCTCGCATGCCAGAGGTACCAAGGTCAATCCCTAAAAAAACGGGAGGGTTCACAGTTTCTCGGTAGTGTTTTTTTCTAAAAAGATACGAACCGATTCGAGGGCTTCTCGAACCGTCGAGTAATATTCTAAGTCGCCGCCTGTACTCAAGGCTCCTTCATTCCGAGTGGCTAGATGAAGCAGTTCCATGATCCGCCCCATTTCAAAAAGCACACGGGATTTTTCAAGATGCTCATATTCTGGCCAGGGACCATATTGGGCCTCCCAGATTCCGGAGTTCTGATTAAATAAACTGTAGTTCTGACTGTATTTGGCCAGAATTTGGTTTAAGGTGGCCTCATTCATGGGGAAATCATACAACGCAGTAGTTTGATAGTATAACCATTCATCTCCCGCCATGGCTTTTCACCTAAGCACTGCCTTCGTAACTATTGCCAGTAAAAGTACAGATTCAGACTTTGACCGTTTAGTGGTTTTTTATAAAGGGTTATCTAGCCAAGAGCCAAAGCCCTTCCTTCCTCAGATCTATGCTGAATTCAATCTTCCAGGTTTACGTTTAGGTGTTTTCAGACCAAATGATTCTAATTCATCTGAGTTCAATCATTCGGTCAATAGTTCCATGAGCATTTGTTTAGAAGTTAATAGTTTAGAAAAAGTAATAGAGCATCTAAAGAAGTTAGGATATCCCCCAAAAGGAGAGATCATAAACGCTTCTCATGGACGAGAAATTTATGCCTATGATCCTGCAGGAAATCGCTTAATCCTTTATCAAAGCCGTAACAAATTTTAGGTCTCTTTCTCATCGTAGATGGGACGATGGCGTTATCTTAAATACATGTTTGGATTCGGCTCAAGTCCCTGGTAGAGAACGCAGGTGTTCATTGAGATGAGAACGGTCTGCTAACATCCTCAATAAGGGTCCTTGGGCATCAAATCTGACGATACTGATAGAACCAACAGGCATTTCTAAACGATATCGGAATCGCCCCACATCAATTCCCAAAAGATTACATAGAATAATGCGAATGGTTGCTTTATGAGAAACGATCAAGACATTCCCATGGGGGTGTCGCTGCTTAATTTCCTCAATTACGGCCAGGGCTCGGCTAGCAACTGTGACCGCAAGCTCTCCACTGCTAGGGGGAAACCATGCTGGGTCAGCGAGCCAGCGAATGAAGTCATCATGGTAATCGCGATCCACGGTCTCTACGGACTGGCCTTCCCATTTGCCATAACTAAGTTCCTTGAGTCCAGTCCGTGATTCCATTCTCAGCCCGAGTGCATCACACAGTGGCTGGACGGTGGCTACGGTCCGGCGCATAGGACTAGAAAAAATAGCTCTCCAGGGAATGGACTGATAGGCCTCGGTAAAGGCTTTGGTCATCTCCATCCCTTCTGGAGTTAGTTCCGGGTCTAACCAACCACAGAAAACATTGTCTCTGCTAAAGGTGGTTTGTCCATGGCGAAGAAAATATAGTGAAAGGGCCAAAAACGTCTCTCCAGCTAATGGACTCAAGTATTTCCTGATTTATAGCTCCTTTCTTCAAAGAGGAGACTGTAAAGAACAGAATCGCAAAGTGACAGGCTATACCCAACAGCCTCTGTTGGTGGGCGTTAAACTGGCAATATCTCCAAGACTACTATGCAGTGGTGCAGGAATGTTTAGGAAATGAGATGGCCATGCTCAAAGAATTCTATTGATGCCGCCTATGGTAAAACTAACAACGAAGAGTCTAGTAAATCCTTAACTAATCTATCTGAATGGTTGGAAGTATGTACGATGTGGCTGTGGTGGGAGCAGGTCCAGCAGGAGCAGCAGCGGCCTACCATCTTTCCCGAGCAGGACATAGCGTTTTGCTGTTAGAGAAAGCGCTCCTGCCTCGCTACAAACCCTGCGGTGGGGGTCTTTCTCCTCAAGCACAGGAATGGTTTGATTTTGACTTTAGCCCGGTGATTAGTGCCAAAGTCGATACCATTAGCTATACCTACCAATGCACAGACTTAGTACGGGCCCCCTTAGAAACTCCTAGCCCCGTATGGATGGTCCGACGAGACCAGTTTGACCATTTCTTGGTAGAACAAGCGGTTAAAGCAGGCGCAGAGCTTTGGGACCAAACAGAAGTCATAGGCATTGAAGAATTGGAAGCGGGCGTTTCTGTAACCGCTTCACGGGGAAAAATTCAGGCACGCTTCTTGATTGGAGCAGATGGAGCTAAAGGAAAAGTCAGTGCTTGGTTAGGCTTACCTAAACGAGCTACGCTCATTGGCGGAGCCATTGAATTGGAAATCCAAGCGCCTGTTCCAGAGCCCAATATTGCTCATTTTGATTTTGGATCGGTTGCTTATGGATACTTATGGAATTTCCCCAAAGCAGAAGGACATTCGATTGGCGTTGGTACTTTTGGGAGGGGAAAAGTAGACCTGAAAAAACCTTTGCTTGCTTATATCGAGTACTTTGGGCTTTCTGATGAAGGAAGCACTTGGCATGGTCATCCTATTCTGCTTTGGAAAGGCAGTTCAAGGCTTCATACTCGTCGCTCCTTGCTGGTGGGAGAAGCGGCTTGTATCGTGGACCCTTTCACCGCAGAGGGGATTCGACCTTCTTTGCATTCTGGGGTGCTGGCTGCCCAGTCATTACACAAAGCCCTACTAGGAGAATCTGGTGCCCTTGAACAATACAGCAGTACGATTGGCTCCTGGGCCGAAGACTTAAAATGGGCTGACCGCCTTGCTGGAGCGTTTTACCGTTTACCAAAGTGGGCTTATCAAGTAGGGATCAAGCGACCTTCTGCTACCCGTACCATGGGAGCCCTACTTCATGGCAC
>CASBPW010000293.1 GCA_949127685.1 Candidatus Sivonenia alaskensis PMM_0068
GATCTGAAGGGCGGAAAGTAGCCTGAGCTGTTGCAGTTCTCAAAGATGCTGCCAGGCGAGCACGAGCACGACCCATACCAGACTCTGCGGCATAACGAGCTTGGATATCGCTGCGACTCCGACTGACAGAGCTCTTTTCAGAGCTCGAACGCAAGATAAGCGCTAAACTGATAGCCGAAAGGATTAATCCAATCAATATAACAGTTACTAGGGCAACTCCTGAATTTCCCCTTACAAATTTCGGCATTCTAGCCCCTCTATGACGCAAGAGCACATGTCCATATGATACAAGTGTAGAAGAGCTGTACTTTGAATTTTGAATAAAGTTTTGATGAAGCTAATTACTATATTTAATGATTGATATATTTAGAATCTTCTTGGGTAATATACAAGTCATATACGAATATCAATATGCAAAAACGATTAGATGTAAGAGTCTGTCGCAGGACAACAGGATTCACGCTTACTGAAGTCCTAGTAACCGTAGTGATAGTTGGAATTATGGCAGCCACAACTTCCCTATCACTTGCATCTTTTTTTCGTATTCAACAACTAAATTCTGTTACGGAGGATGTATTAAATACAATGGCACAGGCACAGCAGCTGGCTATGAGTCGAAGTACTACTTATATATCGCAATTTGATACTGCTAATAATCGATATAGAACTTTTGATGCTAATGGAGTTCCGGCACCTGATGCAACTAAACCAGAATGGAAACCTCTACCTACTGGATTGATCTTTAATATTGCAGCTCAAATCAATACCACTTCTTTGACTAATGAAACTGCTGCTGGAATGACAGTACGAACTTTGTCCTTTAACAACAATGGCTTTTCTGTAATGGTTGATGGATTGACTCCTAAGATTGGAACCGTAGCTCTTAGTTTCCAAGACCAGAAAAGTACAACTAATGTTGGCCTTATTTTGAATCCAACTTATCTTGGAACACTCCGCCAAGGATGTTTAGTTGGTGGAGCCACACAGAAAGCTGGCAGATGCTAATTAGCCGAAATTATATACATGTTCGGAAGGAGTCATAAAATGCAAGTTAGAAGTCATAAAGGTTTTACATTAGTAGAACTACTGGCTGCTATTTCTATGACTGCAGCAATGGGTCTGGGTGTAGCGGTTGCGGCAGGTAATTTTACTAGACGAAATATTTTTGAACTAGACATAGCCTCCTCAAGAATACAATTACAAAAAGCTCTTTCATTTATTAGTAAAGATGTGCGCCAAGCATCTTATATCTATCAAGAGTATACAACCTCTGTGCCTCCTCTAACGGGAGGGGGCGTAGCTGGAGCCATTCCTGCTAATGAGAGAATATTGGCCCTATGGAGGATACGGGATGGGAACTTAGCTGTCAAGCCTACCGGATGCGCCAATGCTCAAAGATTTGAGCTTAGAGTTTATTATTATGTACCAATCCCTGATAATAGCTTCAGAGGACCTAATGTAATTCGTATGTACAGAAATGACTGTCCAACAATAAATCCAGATACTAATGGTGATGGTGTACTTACAGGAAATGAAGCAAATGCTTGGACTAGTACAACTGCTATCACTAACAATGATGCCCCAATTCTGATTGATGGTATTGCCAACCCAAAAGTGGCTGGAGGAGTTACTACCAATGGTTTTACAGTTGATGTTAACGCCGTCGGAACACAGGTAACTTCCCTTGGTCTTAGAGCTTCTATCCGAAATGATGATAGTACTTTAGTTGGTTCAGCTCAAACTACAGCTGCCAAACAAGATTTAACGGTGAGCAGCACTATATCGCGACGCAATTTTTAATTCATTCTTATATAGCTGTCGCCACTTAGGCTAGGACTTTTTGAGGATGTCCAGATTACTAGGGGCTCAGGGAATCCGGGAGACCCTATAGATATCACTCCTTTAACTAGTAACGCTGATGCCAAAATTGAGTTAGCTTTCTGGGTGCGGGCGACTAAATCTACGAGTCCTGCCTGTGCCGCTTCACCTACTCCTCAGCAATTCGTGAATCTTCAACAAGGTGAGGTTTTATCAGTTCCCAATACTAAATTGTCTATTGCACCGTTGAGTGAAAGTGACCCAGATCCGGTTAAGAATGTTTGCAATTTAGTTAGCTATGGTTTTACTAATTCAGTTCCTGCTTATAAGTTCGTTGTCTACTACACTACTACACCGACTAGCTTGTTCAGGGGCCCAAGAGTTCTATATCGCTGGGAGTCAGGAGTCGTTCCTATTTCTTATGATGACTTTGGTTATGTCAGTAGCATCAATACCAGTAACATTCCAGCGAAGACTGCATCCAAAAATAGTCAGTGGGACGCCGCTGCGACCAATGTATGGGTATTAAATCCCCCCGCCCTTGGAGGAGGTGACGTCATATCGGACTATCTCGCCACCACAACTCCAGTAAAGATTGCCAACTCTCCAACTAATCCGCAATCAGTGACGGTATCGATCCAAGGCAGTATGGATAATGTCCAAGGCAATGTGGATTATAAGACTAAGACAGAGAACCTCTCGAAGCTTTTGTTCAGCGCCACAACCTATGCTCGTAATATTTGTTCTCCAGGTGCGGTCTGTCCTCCTAATTAAGATATTGGCTGGTTGGATTGCCCGATGGACAAATACCTGCTGATGAACGTTTGCAAGGGCCTGTCCGATTTGCTGCAGATAATGGAGGATCACCTCTTCGCGAGGCTTTAACTTTGCGATATGGGGTCCGACCTTCTACAAACTCCATGACTATGTACAAGTGCCGTTTTCTTCAAATCGGGCCAGCCCTTTCACGATATAAATATTCACTTAAATCAGGCAATTTTCCTCTACCGTGAATTGCTGGCGTAGCTCTGCAAACCCTCGATCATCGAAAATCACCAGAAGTCACAGGATGCATGTAGCGTCCCTACTTAGGCTCCCTAGGCACATCGATAACATCCCAAGGGATTGTTTTGTGTCGCTCACTGGGGGAAAATATCCGTTGGCAAAGCACTACGGGCCACTCCATGATCTCCAGTAATGATTTTCGTACAGGCGCCTCCATCATGATCGATGGATCTGCTTATCGAGTGGTGGAATTTTTACATGTGAAACCGGGGAAGGGCTCAGCTTTTGTCCGGACCAAATTGAAGAATGTCGAAAATGGCTCGGTCCTGGAGAAGACCTTCCGGGCAGGTGAAATGGTTCCACAAGCGGTCGTCGATAAGCGTGAAGTGCAATACACCTACGCTGAAGGCAACGAAAATTTTGTCTTTATGGATATGGAAAGCTTTGAAGAAGTCCGGTTGAATGCCAGCCAGATGGAAAAACCTCAGTATCTTAAAGAGGGTATGGAGGTTCAAGTTCTCTTTCTGGAAGTGGGCGGTACCCGTAAGGTGATTGGGGTGGAAATGCCCAATACTGTAGTCCGGGAAGTAATCGAAACTGACCCTGGGCTCAAAGGAGATACGGCTCAGGGAGGAACTAAGCCTGCGACCGTAGAAGGGGGAGCAACCGTAAGTGTCCCTTTGTTCATTAATATAGGTGAGCGCATCAAAATTGATACCCGGACTGATACTTATTTAGGGCGTGGTGAGTAAGTGGAAATAGACCTCGCAGAAATTCGGGAGTTGATCGCCATCGTCAATCAGTCGAATGTGACGGAATTGGTTATTGAATCTGAAGACTTTAAACTGTCTATCCGTAAGTCTGTGGCAAGTGCTCCGGCATCCATGGACCCTGGGGCCGCTTCCCAAGAGATTCCTGGAGCGGCACCTGATATCCCGACAACTCCAGCAACGCCACCGGAAGAACCTGCCGTGGAGCATAATTTTCTGGAAGTAAAAGCTCCGATGGTAGGAACCTTCTACAGAGCGCCTTCTCCTGAAGCCTCTCCTTTCGTTCAGCTCAACGACCGTATCGGTCAAAACCAAACGGTGTGCATCATTGAAGCGATGAAGCTCATGAATGAAATCGAAGCCGAGGTCTCTGGGAGGATTGTGGAAATCTGTGTGAACAACGGGGAGCCTGTGGAGTTTGGTCAAATTTTGATGCGGGTAGATCCTAAATAAGGGCCTCTATAGATTTTTGGAGGAAGGGATGACACTCACTCGTCGATGAAGTAACCCCGTCGCTAAAACGGTGATAATCGTAAAGGCTTTGGGGTTATTGAAAACGGTGTCTTCTTCTTGGTCTCGCAAACATGTGCTGTCGCTTAAGGATTTCACACTGCCTGAGTATGAAGTAGTCCTGAAGACAGCTACTTCCTTCCGCGAAGTTTTGACCCGTCGTAACCGTAAGGTACCGACGCTGCAAGGAAAGATTGTAGTCAATCTATTTTTTGAACCCTCTACCCGCACCCGTTCGAGCTTCGAACTGGCGGCTAAGGCACTGAGTGCAGATGTCCTGAATTTTACACCGAGCAGTTCTTCCCTGACGAAGGGAGAAACGATCCTGGATACGGCGCGGACTTATCTGGCCATGGGCATGGACTTGTTGGTGATTCGCCACCAGGAATCAGGGGTGCCCACGATTATCAGTCAAGATTTGGACCGACTGGGATCTGATGTGCGGGTTCTCAATGCCGGAGATGGGCGTCACCAGCATCCTACCCAGGGTCTTCTGGATTTATTTACGCTGTGTAATGCCCTAGACCCTACCAACCCCCGTCCTGGACTATTGAAGGGCATAAAAGTTGCCATTGTGGGTGATATCCTTCATTCCCGTGTGGCCCGGTCGAATTTATATAGCCTGAGTGCCTCTGGGGCTGAAGTGCATTTAGCCGCTCCTCCCACCTTACTCCCTCTCTACTTCCAAGAATTTAAAGAGCACGGATTGATCCTGCACCATCGGGTGGAGCCTGCTTTGGAGAAAGCACGCTTTGTTATGACTTTGCGCTTACAGAAAGAGCGGATGGGAGAATTTTTATTACCCAGTCTTCGAGCTTATCACCGAGATTTTGGATTGACCCGCGAACGACTGAAGATCTGTGACCCTGAGGTGCAGGTGCTCCACCCTGGTCCGGTCAATCGAGGGGTAGAGATCAGTTCGGATCTGATGGATGACCCGGTGCTGAGTCTGATTCCACAGCAAGTTACCCATGGGGTCGCTGTGCGGATGGCCCTACTTTATCTATTAGGCGGTGGCGATTAATCTCTTGAAAAATTGCTCAGGTCGATATCTTGAGGTACGCCAATCATATATTCCTTACCAAAAGGGACATTGAACTTTTTGAGCACACTCTCTACGGTGGCAAATTCTGGAGATGAATCGTCTTCCCCGGCTGTCAGCCAATGTATTTTTTTGTCGCTGGTAATCACCCCATGCAGCTTAGGGGGCCCCCCTTCTATGGGTTCCATTTCCATGATCAGGAAGGCTACTGCGTCTTGCGGGTTCACTCGGTCTAAGATGGGGGCTGCGGTGAATTTTGCTGCCATCGTCTTTCTCCCAAGGCAGTTTGGTTATATATTAGTCCTCCTGGAGAAAAGAGTATACAGATTGGTCTCAAATCCCCTCTAGCTGTAGATCTAGAGGTTGATAGGGATTGATCCAGATACCTGTTTCTTTAGCACTGAAGTTCAAAGCGATGGCTCTGGACGTTTGAGGATTGCCCTCGGGATTAGCTGTGAGCCATAGCACGGTGGCTGTTTCGACAAGTCTTGCAAAATCTGGAGGATCTCCTGGCGTTAGGGTTACTTCAGCCAAAGCCTGAAGCACCGCTTGCTCCTGTTCCAGAAGAATTTCCGCTCCTGTGCTCACCGCAATGTTAATTCCTCGTCTCTTTCCATAGAAAAATAAAGCGGCAGTAGTTTCTACTGCTTGTTCAAAGCGTTCTGCCTGCCAATGCTCGGGTCGATTATCGAGAATCAGTACGATAGACTCCTCACCTTCAGACTGTTCCAATTCCCTCGTATACAAAGACCCTAATCGGGCACTGGTTCGCCAATGGACATTTTTGATCGGGTCGCCCCATCGGTAGGGACGTGCTGATTTGGTGATTCCTTCACTGGTATGATCACGCCAGGATCTTCCGGTCTCAAATTCTTGGCCTTGGTGACCGATTTGGTCCAAGAGCGGGCACCGTCTCAACGGTAAAACGCGGGGATATACGGTTACTTCAGCGGGGAGTGAATAAATTTTTTTGCGCCAAAAGAGACCCATCGGGGCGGCTGTTCTGAGAACTAGATGTTGCCAAAGATATATTCCACGGCGCTTGGGGGTTACCGTATAGACCCAACGGTAGGAGCCTGTTAGCTCTTCTAAAACAAAACTGGGTTGATCATCCGCCAGAAGCTTGGGGAGTTCATCGATTATTTCAAGCAATTGGCGTTTGTCGGAAGCTTGGAAGGTCACTGCCATTTGGAGGTCTTCTCCAACTGAGACAGGAAAAGAGCCCTCTCGCCGTACTTGGATATTTCTCAACTCCCAGCTTGGCAGCACAGCGGCGAGAGACATCAAACCCAAACTTAAACCACTGATGACATAGAGCCAACCAGACAGTGTATTCGTCGCTGCCGCAAAGAAGAACAGCGTCAGAGTCATCAATACAAGGGTTGCAAAGGTTGGCTTTGGTAGTTTAGTCTCCCACATGGTGCCTGCACTTTGCTCCTGTTTTACCAAGTGTGCCCGATTGAGGGGCCGTAGCTACGTGTGAGTGGAGACGCGATAAACTATGTTGGGGTTTCAGGCAAATGAGAACCGCTCTATAAACATTCTCTATGACTTCATTTCTAGCCATCGACTTTGAAACTGCAGATACCCTGCCGGATAGTGCCTGCTCCGTGGGCCTTGTTCGCGTCGAAAACGGTCTTATTGTTCAAGAAATGATGAAGCTGATCCGGCCACCCCGTGAAAAAATCATGTTTAGCTATATTCATGGCCTCTGTTGGGAGCATCTCTGCGATTCGCCGAGCTTTGGGGAAATCTGGCCTGAAGTCGCTCCTCTCTTTCAAGGAGTGGATTATTTGGTAGCCCACAACGCCTCTTTCGATCGCAGAGTTCTTGCGGCCTGTTGCACCACACATGGCATTAAAGTTCCTGCCCTTTCTTTTAAGTGCACCGTGCAGATTGCTCGAAAAACATTTGGCATTTACCCGACCAAACTCTCCGACGTTTGTAGAACCCTGAAAATCGACCTCAATCACCATGAAGCTCTTTCAGATGCTCGGGCCTGTGCACAAATCATGATTCGAGCCGTCAACGGCAATGATTATTAACAGAAAGCGCAGCAGCAAATAGCGATTGCACTTCTCTTCTATTCGTAGATCCAGGTAGAGATCGTTGGAGTCCACTCGGTTAACTCTTCGGGCTTAAACCAGAGGGAGATTTCTCGCTCAGCAGACTCTGGACTATCCGATCCATGGATGATATTGCGCCCAATATCTACACCATAATCGCCTCGAATCGTACCGATGGCAGAATCACTGGGTTTCGTTGCTCCGATCATCTTGCGGGCTGTGACTACGACATCATTACCTTCTACAACAAAGGCAACTACAGGCCCAGAAGTAATGAACTTGACGAGGCCGTCGAAAAAAGGCTTACCTTTGTGCTCGCCGTAGTGGGTTTGAGCCAGTTCTTGGCTAACCTGCAGCAGTTTAAGTCCTACGAGTTTGTAGCCCTTCTCCTCAAATTTTTTGAGAATAGTCCCAACTAGTCCTCGTTGTACCCCATCGGGCTTTACGGCAATGAATGTGCGTTCCATCATCTATTCCTTGTCTACACCTGTTTAACTTTACTACCGATGGGTATCTCCAAAGTATGAGGTCCATCTACCTCCTCCCGAAAAAGATAACTAAGCCGAAATTTGAGCTCGCTTGGGCGAGCTACATTCCAAAGTGAGACTAAAATCCCTAGATACTCCGTAGTAGTTGCTGGATCATCCGCTCTGCCTGAGATGCATAACCTCCCCCAAACAAGTTGAAGTGATTCAAGACATGGTAGAGGTTATATAGATTTTTCCGTTTGGTATAACCTTTATCTAGGGGGAATGTTTGGTCATAAGCCCGATAGAATTCACCGGGAAAACCACCAAATAATTCTGTCATCGCAATATCCACTTCACGGTCACCAAAATATACCGCTGGATCAAAAATGATCGGTTCTCCTGAAGCTATACTAGCGATGTTTCCTGACCACAAATCTCCATGCACTAGAGAGGATTGGGGTTGATAGTCTTTAAAAAACTCAGGGATAGCTTCAAGGAGTATCACAAACCCCTTAGAGTAACAACCTTTTTTCTGAGCGCACTCTATTTGAGCCTGCAATCGACACTCGGCAAAAAAAGTAGGCCAATCTTGATGCCAAGTATTGATCTGTGGTGTAGAACCAATCGTATTCTCTCTAGTCCAACCAAATCCCAAGGGATGACTAACCTGGTGCAAAGCAGCTAGTTTTTGTCCCAAAGCTGTCCAATTTTGATTTCGGTTGAGATCTATCCATTCCAAAACTAAATAAGCCCCAGCGGAATCTGTTCCCCAGCAAATGGGATGGGGGATCCGAATTGCTTGTGCTGCCTCAATCTCCAATAGTCCAAAGGCTTCTGCCTCAAACATAGAAACTTTGGAGCTATCATTGCGTTTCACAAAATAAGCATGATCAGCTCCAGTAATTCGCCAGGCTTGATTGATACAGCCACCCGCAACCGAACGATGGGTCTTTACAGTGAATGCTTGACCAGTCGTTTGCGTAATATGTTTTTGAATAGATTCCCACATGATTTAGCGCTGATTTGGAGTAGCAACCGTTTTCAAAAGTCCATCACAGGCATCTAGTAATAAGTTAATAACATAGTCGAAACCATCTGCTCCTCCGTAATAAGGATCTGGGACTTCATGATCAGGATATTCTTGGCAAAACTCACATATCATTTTGACTTTATGAGCATATTTTTTCTCAGGGTCTAGTTCTAAAATATCCTCATAGTTTGCTTGATCCATAGCCAAGATTAAATCAAATTTTTCAAAATCAATTGTACTGAACTGACGAGCTCTCCCCAGCAGAACAATTCCTCTGCGTTGAGCCGCTGCTGTCATTCTTCGGTCAGGAGGTTTACCGATATGATAACCTGCTGTTCCTGCCGAATCACAGACAACCTGATCCTGCAGCCCTTGTTTGTCGATTAAATAATTCATGATATTTTCAGCTGATGGAGAACGACAGATATTCCCTAAGCAGACAAATAAAAGTTTTTGCATTAAATAGGATGTCCTAATTACGGTCTACGTTATTTTTATTTAGACCAATAAAAAGAGGGCTTTGCGCCCCCCTTCTTATTGGAAATTTCAGTCGCCACCTTAAGCGGCTTTGAAACCTTTCTTGAAGTCATTGAGGGCTTTTTCCAAGATCTTAGGAGCGTCGGTACCCTTAAGGTCTTGACCCGCTTCTACGATATCTACATAGCCCTTAGCATTCTGGGTAATGTACTGGAGGAACTCTTTCTTGAATTGAGTAATATATTTCACCTCAATATCATCCAAGAAACCATTCGTTGCCGCATAGATAATGGCGACCTGCTCATAGACTTTCAGTGGAGCGTACTGAGGCTGCTTCAGGATTTCTTGCAGGCGCTGACCGCGGGCTAGTTGAGCCTGGGTTGCTTTGTCCAAGTCAGAGGCGAACTGGGAAAAAGCTTGCAGCTCTGCAAACTGAGCTAGTTCCAAACGCAACTGACCGGCAACCCGTTTCATCGCTTTGGTCTGTGCGGCTCCCCCCACCCGAGATACGGATATACCCGCGTTGATGGCTGGACGGATCCCAGAGTTAAACAAGTCAGCTTCTAGGAAAATTTGACCATCGGTAATGGAGATAACGTTGGTAGGAATATAGGCCGCTACGTCCCCTGCTTGCGTCTCAATGATGGGCAGAGCCGTCATCGAACCACCACCCAAGGCATCACTGAGCTTGGCAGCCCTTTCTAGAAGACGAGAGTGGAGGTAGAAAACGTCTCCAGGATAGGCTTCACGACCGGGAGGACGACGCAGGAGTAAAGACATTTGGCGATAGGCCACTGCCTGTTTAGAAAGGTCATCATAAACAATCAGAACAGCCTTGCCCTGATACATGAAATGCTCACCGATCGTTGCGCCCGTGTAAGGAGCAAAAAATTGTATAGCGGCTGGGTCGGAAGCGTTCGCCGCAACAATAGTGGTGTACTCCATCGCGCCACGCTCTTCAAATACAGAACGGATCTGAGCCACCGTGGAAGCTTTTTGACCAATTGCTACATAGATACAAATAACACCCGTACCCTTCTGGTTAAGGATGGTGTCAATAGCGACGGTAGTTTTACCGGTTTGACGGTCTCCAATAATCAATTCCCGTTGTCCACGTCCGATAGGAATCATGGCATCGATAGCGGTAATACCCGTCTGCATCGGTTCACACACAGACTTGCGGCCGATGATACCGGGAGCCACAGATTCTAAAAGTCTGGTTTTTGAGGTTCTAACCTCGCCTTTTCCGTCGATGGGACGCCCGATTCCATCTACAACCCGACCAATCATTTCATCGCCCACAGGCACTTCCGCAACCTTACCGGTGGCTTTGACAGTAGAACCTTCTTGAATTTTGTAGCCAGTGCCTAGAAGTACGACGCCAACGTTATCTTCTTCTAAGTTGAGTGCAACTCCGATGGTGCCGTCTTCGAATTCCAGCAATTCTTGGGCCATAGCTTTTTCTAAACCATAAACCCGTGCAATTCCGTCCCCGACCTGGAGTACGGTTCCAACATTGGACACCTGTAGCTCTTGGCTATAACTGGCAATTTGTTGCTTGATAATGCTGCTGATTTCATCCGGACGGATGCTAACCATGGGTGTTCTCCTTAACTGCGTACCATTCCTGAATCCCGTAATAATTCTACGGGTTGAAGGGACGTTTCCTTACAATATATTACAGAGTTGCGAAATGTCCGATACTAGAAGCATGCGCCGCCTCGATTTTTTTACGATTACCTTTGGTCTTCTACTAATCGGCCCACTCTTCTATGGAGGAGCTCTGGCTTTGGGGGTTAAGGCTCAAACAGCTGGAATCTGGGCCACTACCTTTTTTGTAGTAATTATCCTGGGCTGGGTATTCAGCTATGTATTCCGTGTCTTAACTACCAATATGACCTTCAACCAGCAAATTCAATTGATGAAAGGGAGCACGGAACTTTATCGCCAGTATTTGGCGGAAAAAGGCGTAGACCCCGACAGCAAGAAAGCAGAAGCTCCTGAGATTAAGGCAGGTTTCTCAGATTGGTTGGAAGCCCGTAGCAAGAGTTCTTCCTAACTACAGGGCCTACATAAAGATGGAGTTCTAATCCACTGTAGAGGGCAAGTCCTGGGAAGATTGTTACAAGAGCCACAGGAATTCATTTTTGGTAAGAATTTCTGGTAACCTAGGAAAGCCGATTTTTTTGTGGGAGAGCTTCACGGCTCATTTCTTTGAAGCCTTGAAGTTCGTTAGACCACGAAGGGAAACTCATGCCCAAGGTATCTAAGCGTGTGCGCGAAATCCAGCGCCGAGTGGACCGCGATGTCCTCTATCCCCCGCAAGAGGGAATGGATCTAGTCAAAGCTCTGGCGAACGCCAAATTTGATGAAAGTATTGAACTCCAAGCTCGTTTGGGTATCAATCCTAAGTATGCTGACCAACAGGTCCGTACCACGGTTGTTCTCCCCAAGGGAACTGGAAAAACAGTTCGGATTGCCGTCCTTGCCATGGGAGAAAAAGTCCGGGAAGCAGAGGCCGCTGGGGCTGATGTAGTTGGTTCGGAAGAACTGATTGACCGTATTCAAGCTGGTTTCATGGATTTTGATATTTTGATTGCCACCCCAGACATCATGCCTAAAGTGGCTAAACTGGGTCGGGTCCTTGGTCCTAAAGGAATTATGCCTAACCCGAAAGGGGGCACCGTAACGATGGACCTCGCAGGTGCCGTAGAGCAGTTCAAAGCGGGCAAGCTCGAGTTTCGAGCTGACCGGACAGGAATTGTTCATATGCCCCTTGGAAAAGCTAGCTTTGCTCCCGAAGACCTGATGATCAATCTGAAAGCTGCACAGGAAGCGATCGACCGCGCAAAGCCTTCTGGCGCGAAAGGCCGTTACTGGAAAACAGTACACCTCAAATCCACGATGGGTCCTGCGGTTGAAATCGACATCAGCATCTTACGCGATACCAAAGCTGTATAAAGGACGCCTTTAAAGGAAGCGCTATCGAGCAGTTAGCTCTTTGGACCAACTGAATAGCCAGAGACCACAGGGGCCAGAGGCTTAATCATCCTGTAGAGGCAGCGGAAGAGTAAACCCTCTTTCTAGCGGACTCTGGCATGCTGGGGTCCGCTCGTTTTGTTCAAATAAATCTGTAAAGGAGGTGAAAACCGAATGGGAAAAAGATTTGCAACCAAGATCCAAGGCCAAGCGTCTAAGGTCGAGGTCGTCGCAGACTTGAAAGACAAGCTTGATCGGGCCGCACTGGTACTCGTAGTAGATTACCGGGGCTCCACGGTGAAGCAGATTACCAACCTTAGAAATAAGTTGCGTAATGCTGACGCTCAAGCTGTAGTCGCCAAGAATACCCTGATGAACCGTGCTATTGACGGGACGGATTGGGAGGTTTTAGGAGATTATTTAAGCGGTCCTTCTGCTTTCTTGTTTGCTTATGGTGATATCAACATAGCAATCAAGGCATACCAGGAATTCGTCAAAGAAACCAAGCAGAGTGAACTGCGGGGTGGAGCCATTCCTAAGCTCAAACTGAGTGCTAAGGACGTTTCTGCGATTGCTGACCTGCCTTCTCGTGAGCAACTGTTTGCTCAAGCGGCAGGAGCTATCAATTCTCTGGCGACCAAGATTGCTGTGGCTATCAAAGAAGTTCCTTCTTCTGTGGGCCGTGCTGTCAAAGCTGTCGAAACCCAATTGGAAGAGAACAAAGCCGCTTAAAGCGCTTTTCTATCCGATTCATTTTGTTACTTTACAACTCCAAGGAAAATCTCCATGTCTGACAAAATTGACCAAATTATTGAACAACTGAAGGGTCTTAACCTGCTTGAAGCTTCTGAATTGGTGAAAGCCATTGAAGAGACCTTCGGCGTAAGTGCTACCGCTCCTGTAGGCGCGATGATGGCTGCTCCTGCTGCCGCTGCTGCTCCTGCGGAGGCGGTGGAAGAGCAAACGGAATTCAACGTTATTCTTGACGAAGTGGATCCCAAGTTCAAAATCTCTGTCCTGAAGGTAGTCCGTACTCTCACCGGATTGGGCCTCAAGGAAGCTAAGGACCTCGTTGAATCTACGCCTAAGCCTGTCAAAGAAGGTGTTAACAAAGACGAAGCTGCTAAGGTCAAGAAAGAATTGGAGGAAGCGGGCGCTAAAGCTTCTATCAAATAATTCTTTTTTGTATACAGAAAACCCCACGTCTGTGGGGTTTTCTGTTGAACTCATCCCTAGCTGTTGAGTCTCCTAATGGGCTGGAGAGTTTAGCGCCATAGCACAGGAACGCACTGCACTGGTCGTAACCATTATTCAAAAGCAAATGGGATTCTAGTTAGACAGACACACCAGCCACAATGGCAATCTACCAGGGTATTGCGGAAGTTATACTGAATCTCTGATTATCCCAACCAGTGCCCGTGGAAGCTGATTATTCTAAAGTTTACATTTACGACACCACTCTCCGGGATGGCACCCAAGGCATCGGTATGAGCCTTTCGGTGGAAGATAAGATTCGCATTGCTCATAAATTGGACCAACTGGGCGTTCCCTTTATTGAGGGAGGATGGCCTGGAGCGAATCCTAAGGATGTGCAGTTTTTTCTGGAGATTAAAGAGCGGCCCCTGAACTATGCGCAGCTCGTGGCTTTCTGTTCGACCCGCAGACCAGGCATTCAGGCGCAGGATGACCCCATGCTGCGGACGATTCTTGCCGCTGGGACCCAATGGGTGACCTTATTTGGTAAATCCTGGGACCTTCATGTTACCGAGGGACTGGGCACCACCCTCGAAGAAAATTTGGCCATGATTGGCGACACGATCACGTTTCTAAAAAGTCAGGGTCGTCGGGTCATTTACGATGCCGAACACTGGTTTGATGGATTCTTGCACAACCAGGAATATGCTCTGGCAACCTTGAAGCAAGCGCGAGACGCAGGAGCCGAATGGCTCGTGTTCTGTGATACCAACGGCGGCATGTTGCCCCATCAGGTACAGGAAATAGTTCAACAAGTAGTCCAGGAATTAGGTCAAAATACAGGC
>CASBPW010000294.1 GCA_949127685.1 Candidatus Sivonenia alaskensis PMM_0068
AGAAAATTTAGAAGAGTACTCAGCTCCCAGCATCCCGTTGCGAGTTTCTTTATAGGATTTGAGACCATCAGTTTTCCAGAAGTAATGATTGAGCCTGGTCAATGCGGCGGTTTCTCCGCCTTGAAACTGCAGCACGGCCCGATTGTCCGATTTCGGCGAATCAAGTCCCAGATCAGCAATCGTCAACAGGTCTCCAACCTCAATGTCTGGTAATGCGGGCAACCGTTCTGGCGTCGGCAACAGCCGCCTCACGAGGACCTGTGCCTCAATGGCTTGGCGGAATTTGGTAAATAATTCGGGAGTAGCAGCCAGCTTAAAGGGTAGCTCCGCAGGGTGATAGAGCGTTGTGCTCCAAGCCCGATAGATCTTTACCGACAGTTGAGTTAGGGCAGTTTCCAACGCTGTTTCGACTGCGACTTCTTCTGTCGTTACTTCAGCTTGAAAATAGACAGCATCAATCTTGAGTTGTCTGACCAAGCCGGGGATGACCTCTTCTGGATTACCCCAGCACACTACTAAATTGCTACCCAACCGCTGGAGCGACTGACGTAAATCAGCTACACTCTCCAGTAAAAATTGCCCTCGAAAAGGGCCAGTTTTGGGGAAGCCAAAAGACGTGGTAGCAAAGTGACGCGGATCAAAGCAATAGACTGGAATGACTTGAGCGTCTTGTTGCAGCGCCTGATGCATGGGTTCGTGGTCATGTAAACGCAAATCATGGCGATACCAAACTAAATTGATCAAGTGTGAAGGTGCCATCTTGACTTTCAAGCGATTTACCTGATCCTATGTTCAATGATATGGGGGTCAACGCACGCAAAGGAAAAAATGTATGCTAAGGCTGAAACTCTATGTCTGCCTGGCTTTGAAGGCTAAGGATGTGCCCAGTCCTAGAAACTGCAAGGTTGAGATACACTCTAAGCTGATGTCAAAATCACTGCAAATTTCGTCATAGGAGAGTTATTTTGGTATTGATTGACACTTTTTTTTATTGTTTTAGGCGAAAATCTTAGACTTTAAGCTGACAAATTTGCCACTAACGTACTATTTTTCCCTTTCGTGCGTTGACCCCGTGTTCGATGATCTATAAGCCTGTTGTTGGCAATCCCGATTCGGGCATTGCTCCGGGCACAGCCTTTGCCGCAATTCCTGATAATTGGGAATGTCCTATCTGTGGCGCAACGAAGAAAACCTTTATTCCTTATCAAGAGATTGTCTTAGCGTACAACTGGTTGCGGGCTTTGTGTAAAAGTTGATGTGAAATATTGAACGGCAAGGTCAAATTGAGCCTTCGAGAGCAAAGAACGATCTATTTTGATAGTTTCCATGCTCTTTTTCCCAATATTTCCGTTTCCAAGGAACGACAAATCGGGGTCCCGTGCGCCGAGACCTCAAGGAGAATGGATGAGGAAGGCGTTAGCTCTGGCAGAAATGCTGGAGATTGATCATCGTGTAAGCCAGACTTTTCAAGGCGTAATGCAACTCACTAATCCTTTCAAAGCGCAGTAGTAAGCGCTTAAATTTATCTTCCCAGGCAAATACTCTCTCGATCGTGTAAAAACGTTCCTGAAAAATAGCCGCATCAAAAAAAGGCTTGCGTCACCGCTTAGGAGTGGCTCTCCCGCGCGGATTTTCAGGAATATTTGGAATCATGTCACGATTGAAAATGGCTTTGCGGTTAGCCCGAATACGGTTAGCTAGGCGTAACGTTACTCGCAGGCTTACGAGAGTGACATCTGTATAAATGCTTAGTGAATTCAGTGAGCGTTAATGCAAGCCCTCGCTTGAAATATTTTCCGGAAGGAAGGATGACAGTCTTTTCGTGGTGAAGTATTATGAGAACAGATTAATAAATCTACATGTTCGAGGTTTTGCCATATGTCTTTCAAAAAAATAACACTGAGATAGGCAAGTAAGAACTTAATGTTTTTACTGTCGGCTTACGCCTTCAAACTGATACATGGAAAAGGCGATTGCCGATAGTAATGACAATCCGTTTTCTCTTGCATGACGCAACGTTCATTTTCCAAAATTTTGGTCGTGGAGCATTCACTACATTTCATTTTGAGTTGTCGACCCAAAATGACAATGCAACGACCTTGATGGGCTCAGGGATAATAATAGCTTGCCACCAAAAGATTTATATAAACATCTCCCTGCAGGGGGGGTGCTTCTGGTACCTGCCAAAGACCTGTTGTGGTTCAGGAAGGTACTCTTCAGTGAAACTGCTCACTCGAACATTCGGCTGTGCCAGCCCGGAAGGCTCCGCTGAATTCGTTCCTGATTGACGATAGAACCAAATTCATGCTTACCGCACGGAGACCACGTTAATGATTGGAATCTCTTTCGTCCCTGGCTTTACTTTCCTTGGAGCGCTCTTTGCTCAGGTCAATGTCTCAAGCCCCTTCTCGTCGGCTATGCAGTCGTTGACCTCCAACCAGTTCAATCTGATTTACAACGCCTTCTCGTTTGCGATCGCGGCAATGTTCGCGTCAGCCCTCTTTTTCTTCAGCGCTCGGGCACAAGTTGGTCAGCGGTACCGGCTGGCCCTGCTTATTTCAGCGATTGTTGTGAGCATCGCCGGATACCACTACTTTCGGATATTCAATAG
>CASBPW010000295.1 GCA_949127685.1 Candidatus Sivonenia alaskensis PMM_0068
CCCGGATCTTGCACATACAAGTCCCACAGATTCCCTGACGACAACTGTAGTCAGGCTCCAGATCATTTGCTTCAGCAAATTCCAAAATGCTGTCGTATTCAGCCTGCCAGGTCAGGGTTTTGCCAGACTGGGTAAAGATAATTTCAGCTTCCTCACCTCCCGCGGGAGCAGGAGCAATGGTCTCAGAGGGAACGGTGCGCGCCTTCATGAACGATTCAAAGAAGACTCGATCTTCAGGAACTCCCCAGGTCTGAAGTCCTTCCCTAATCGATTGCAAAAAAGGCGGTGAACCGCAAAGAAAAAACTCTGCGTCTCGACGCACTAAGGTTTGAATCAGCGCCGAATCAATATAACCCGTGCTTTGGAATTGGCCTTTATCTTCAGGGCGGGGGCGACTGTAGGCAAAATGAACCTGTAGGTTGGGGTTCTGTTCAGCAATGTTCAGCACTTCCTTGCGGAATGCGTGGTATTGCCCATCTCGGGCACCATGCAAAAACCAGATCGGTCGGTTGGGGTTAAGGCGGCTACAGGCTTTCACCATGCTAATCATGGGTGTAATCCCGACCCCGTTGCTAATTAAGACTACTGGGATAGATTGGTGGCCATCCAGAACAAACTTTCCGCTCGGTGGCTTGGCCGGAATGACGGAACCTTCATGAACCTGATCATGCATGAAGTTTGAGGAAAGTCCCGGCGGCACATCCAAGCCTTTGGGCGAAGGTTCGCGTTTAATCGATAGTCGATAATAGTCGCGGGGTTCGGGATAATCGGAGAGTGAGTAGGTGCGGATCGTGGGCCTGGGTTGACCCGGAATATCCAGTTTAATGGTCAGGAATTGTCCCGGTATGAAATCGGGAAGTTCTCCTCCGTCTTCAGGTTTTAGGTAGAACGAAGTTATTTCTTCGCTTGCTTTGACCTTGCGAACCACAACAAAATTGCGCCAATCTTTCCAGACCTGCGTAGCAACGTTCGGCATTGGGATGGTGCTAGCGCTTTGGAGCGATCGCTTTGCTTGCGTCTTTCCTGGATAGGCTAAACCCAATATTGCTCCACCCCCCGCTGCCAGTAGCGCAGCGTAGACACCCCACTGGTAAGCGGATTTATCTTTGGGGTTGATGGTGCCAATGGCGATCGCGCTTGCCAAAGTTGCGACTGAACAAGCCGTCACAGCAGCAGTCAAGCTTCTAACCCATGGATTTTGAATACGTCCCAAACTCTCTACCACAATAGTCTCCTTAGGATTGAGGGGGAATAATTTCTAGTCCGTGATCCGAGCCGATTTACTGAGGCTTTTGAGGCATGGAAGGAGCCTGAATAGTGCAGGGCTTTTTATCGCACTGTTGTTCATATAGCTTTTGCACATAGGGTTCTTGCCAATGGAGAGGAACTTCCAACAAAGACTGCGTTCCTGTAATGCCTTGCCCAATAAAAAGCACGAACGCAATGCTATTGAGCACAATGTGAATCGTGCGCCAGCGATGGGTTTTATCTTGGTAAATTTCTAGCAGAATCGCCAGCGAAACAATCATCAATACCGCAGCCGTTACGCCGTAGTAGTAATGAGAGAAGTACCACTGTTCCGTTTTGCGATAGACCCCATCTTGAGAGCCCAAAACAATGAGGCTCACGCTGCTCAAGGTCGCAAACGCCCCTCGCCAGAGACGCGACTTTGCCTGATAGAGCAGCATAAGAGACGCAATCGCCGCCCCAAACGTCAGCCCGATCAAGACAACCTTAAACGGCTCTTGGGTCCAGATATTATGCTGCACAATATTGCCAAGCACATCATTCGCCAGCGCCAACAGCACTATGCCGACAACGCTTCCCGTTAGCCAGCGACCCAGTTGGACATGTTCTTGTCCGACCCCCGCGGGAATCTTACTCTGGCTCCCCGTAAGGCGACGCTGACGCACTTGTAGTGCTCGATTGAGCACTACACCCAGCAACGGAAAGACAACAACGATAGCGATCACTGGGTGCAGTAGCAAAATTACATCGCTAAGTTCCATAAAATACCATTAGGAAATGGGGAAAAGTTACTCCAAAGGTAGGCAGGAACTGGTTGTACATATCAATCTTGAGTTCATCATTCCAAGCTTGAACAAACCAGCTCCATACCGCTCTGAATGGTTTTGTGAATCCTAGGTTTTGGAGATTTGTAAATCCTTATTTCACTTCACTGGCAGGAAACTGAGTCACCTTACCTTTCTTTACGGCAACGACGACATCATAGGTTGCACAGTATGAAAATGTAATGTCGTTGGCTTTGTTGTAGAGATTAACCACCATTCCGGCTCCACCGGGTTGCACAGAAAGCGGCAACAGATCTCCAAAGAAAAACCGACGAAGTTGGTCGCCACCACCAATCTGTCCTTTATTCTTGATTACGAGTTCAATTTCCTTCTCTGGAGCTAAGCCTGTCGGACCTTTCATCGCTTTCATCTCCTTCATCTCTTGAGCAGATGCCTGAACGAGATCAGGATTGATGGCTTTAATCGGAGCATCCCAGACTGTCACTAAACCGAGTAGGATAACACTGGTAAGAAAAGATGTGATTTTCATTTTGTGTCCTGTTCTAGAAACTTACCTGAGTTTCACCCTGAAGGATAAAGCTCAGCTGAAGCCAAGCTGATAGTCATCTAAATTTATTCCAACAGAGCGCTCAGCTAAAACTTATTGTTTTCTCAGGTAAGTATGGTGTAATACGTCCCTGGAATTGGACACGGATGATTAACGAGCAATAACTATGGCTGTGTCCATTTTTATGGGCGGATTACAATGCCTTCATTACAAGAATGTAATTGTGACCAACGTGACTAAACCACAGCGTTTAATTGGCAACATTCCAGGACAAACCTTCCTCTGGATCGCCGTTTTGATCTTTGGTGCATCCAGCGCCGTAACTCGGAAGCTCATAGAAATTGGTGCTCAGCATTCTATGGATGGTCATAATCCAATTTCGCTGTGCAATGTTTTATTTGTAGGTAATCTCTGTGCTCTGCTGTTTTTTATGCTGATCTACTGGCGACAATTAAGCCGTGAAACGCTGAAACAGCTGTCGAGGAGGGAATGGTTCGGTTTGGTAATGGTAGCGATTCTGGCGGGGGCTTTGGCCCCTGGATTAATCTTTCAGGCTCTCTCTCTAACCGGGGTGAGCAATGTCGTTTTGGTTGGGCGACTTGAGCCGCCTCTAACTCTTGCCTTGTCCGTCTGGTTTTTGAAAGAACGGGTCAATGTTTGGGAGGTTGTGGGGGCGATCGCCGCCTTTATCGGCGTAACTCTGACCATTGTCCTTCAACCGCCCTCTGCTGCAGTGATGACGATGGGAGTGATGGGAGTGTTCAGCATCGGCATTGGCGAACTGCTTACAGCTGCAGGAGCGATCGCCCTAGCGACGGCCACCATCATCGTTAAAAAACGACTTACTCGCGTTCCCTCGGGTTTCTACAGTATTTTTCGCACCGCCCTTGGAACAGCGGTTTTCTTCGTCACAGCCTTAGTGCTCTATGGCCGCGATCATTTCATGGATGTGTTTTCGCCCTTTTTGTGGCAGTGGATGCTCCTATACGGAGCCGTAATTGTGGTTGGAGGGCAGTCCTTTTGGATTACAGGTCTGAGGTCTTCCACCGTGTCTGTGGCTTCCTTAGTGAGTTCTTTTACGCCGATCGCGGGCATCGTCTTTGCCTATCTCATTTTGGGCGAAACTCCCACTCAAGCCCAATATATAGGCGGCAGCATAATTTTAGGAGGGATAACTCTAAGTCAGATTGGCATTCAGCGCAAGATGAGAAGTACTAGCTCTACTCAACAACAGATCGTAGAAAACAGGGTTGGATTTAAGGGAATCTAGCACTTTCTGTGGTGCAAAACTCTAAAACCACGCTGCTCAAATAACACTTGCTTATCTAGGCTGTAATCCTGAACACTCAGAGGGACGTTCACGGCATTTGTTGTAGAACTTTTGCCACTGCGTTAAGTGATGAGGCAACTGTGGACTCTTCACATCCGCTTGGGCATAGAACTCCTCTTATTTGAATCATACCTAACCTTGGATA
>CASBPW010000296.1 GCA_949127685.1 Candidatus Sivonenia alaskensis PMM_0068
AGCCAATCCCTGTAGCCCAGAGGGCATAGGGCCACTGCCGCCAGTCCAGAAGATGAGCCATCCCAAAAAGCAGACTACTCAGCACCAGGCCCAACGCCGGTAAAGCTATGCCCCGGAAGAGCAGTTCTTCACTCAGACCAGGCAATAGGCCAACCCAAATCGCGTCCGGGAGAGCGAGCGGCTTGAGCAATAAACTCAGGTACCTATCTGCCGATTCCCGATATTGGGGCCAACCGTAGTACATGACGATACTCATGCCCATAATCCCCAATCCCAGCAATATCCCCAGCCCAAAATCCCTAACATTCAGATGAAATGGAGCCCCAACCGGAATTCCAGCCAAAGCTCCCCAAATTTGGGCTAGCATAAGCAGAAAAACCGCTGTGGCGAGCAAAAGCCCCAAAATCTGTTCACGGGTAAACGTCATAGTTTAGGAACCCAAGGCGTATCCAAACGCAATCGACAGGGGTCCACCCCTGCCCCAAAAGCAGCTACCGCTCCAATCGCTTCTAGATAAGTGGCGACTCTAACCGCTTTGATGCCTAAGGGCTCTGGAGGGACTTCTAGAACTGTTTGATTCTCTTCTACCGCTAAGACTAAGGGCGCAGGAGAACGGCTCGCTAGAGCCAAAATTCCGGCACCTCCACAACAATGTGCAGGAGTAATTACCAAATCCACATCTTGTGCGATCAGGTCCGTAGGAGTGAGACGCCTGTCGGTTAACGGAACAAATTGGGGGGCTCGACTCAAGCCAACCAGTACAGACGGCAAAAAAGTGTGCCCCACTACCTCTCCACAAACACGGGGATGCACTTCTTGAACGGAGACGGCATCAGCCATGAAAGAAGGGGCATGGGCACAGGGAATACCCAGCATTTTGACGAGTAGGTGAGAAATCACGGCTTCCACTCCGGCGATCGGATCTACCCCCTGCCCTTGGTCATAGGCCGTATCGGCGACTTCAGGAAAATGCACCACCACGGCCAGCGCGTCTGCACCCTTCTCGATAAGCTTTTTAGCCCCATCCAGAAGGGTCTGTGGGTTTTCAATTGTCCCCCAGGAAGGAGTCTGAGCTCCTGAATCGCTTAATTTGATCCCCACAGGCCGTTTGGTGAATCCATAGCCTGCAATATTCAGCCCCAACGTTGCAGCAGCTCCTTGAACAACATTGAGATGATGGGTCCGCGCTATGGGGTCCAGGGCCACATCCATCAGGAGGCCGATGTGGTTCTGATACACTGGGCGCAAAGCCCATCGTTCAGCACAAAACTGGTCTAAACCATAGCCTTCGACATACAAAACATCCTCCAATGGCCAGTAGAGGCTACCTCCATTGCACACATTGGGATGGGTAATGACGCGGGCGACTTGGGACAAAGCCCGAACTACTGGTAGAGCGTCCCCAGCAAAGCCCCCGATTCTGGCTCCTACTCCCGTGGGCACTAAGAAAAGAACCGTCGGTTTATTCCGTCTCACCATAGTTCATAGTTGAGGGGGGCATCGCGTACTCTACCACCACGGCCTGGATTGTTGCCGTCCTACTCCCCTTTTTATTTATAGCAAGAGCGGTTATCGCCCACCTTAAAACTTCTCCCTGTCCTGCCAATCTCTGTTGAAAGGCCTGCTCGACCACCTCTAACAAGGCAGAAGCGCTAGCGGGAAGGGCAACATCTAGTTCTACAAACCGAGTATGCACAGTCCCAGCAGCATGCTAGGGGTATCCGCAGAAGCATAAACAGCATTTCGGTAGGACAAATGCCGAGCTGTCACGATCCCAGAGGGGGATATGCTCCCCAATCCTCCTGTTTTAGGACAAATCTCCAGCAAATAGTCACAATCGGGACATTCCACCCGCATCATGGACTTTAGCGAACTACGACAAGCTCTTGGAGAACCACAGTGGGAACAAGTGGTATGCCCTTCAACAAAGTGCGGATTTTGAAACATAATCTCTAACGTAAAGTTTTTGATGTGATCCCAATATAATTCTAAAGATTGGATCTTTTGGTAAAACAGAACACTATTCACAATATTTCACACAAAAGTACTTTTATTTCAGCTTTCTAGAGATTTAGGAAGACATAGAGATAGCGATCCCCAAGCAAAAAGATCACCCGAGTAGGTTCATGACTTTTAGGGACGAAGAAGTAATTTGTTTTTGTTTTGGCTTTACCGCAGGGGACATCCGGCAGGCTATTGCCCGTGGAGAAAACACCCTCGATAAACTCCGGGAATCGCTAGAGGCATGCGATCGCTGTCAGGGATGTCGAGGCGAGATCCAGATCTTGCTGAGAGAGCAGGAACCGTCCTGATCTCTTACAAAGACACCAGCTTTTTACGCATGGCCTCCATACACAAGGCCACCCGGCTATTGGTCTCCTCTTCATCTAGGGGAATACCCATTTTTTCCTTGAGTCTTTGAATAGAGTTTTGTACGGTTTTCTTGCTGGTGTGGATACGGTCCGCTACCGCTTGGTCTGTCAAACTGTCTTTACACAAAAGCTCCAGAATTTCCCGCTCTCGGTCCGTTAGTTTAATCAAACCCCGTAACTCTCTGGGGATCTTCAGTTCTCCTTGCAAAGCACTCTTCACCCCTTCCACAAAGCGGATCCGGCGATCCATTTTATTGACGGTAACGAATCCACCCTCATGACGGCTAATCATCTCGCTGACGGGGCTAAGCAGGAGAGGCTCACTGGAATAAACCATGATATTCAAGCCAGGGTACTCCCCAAAAATATAGCGGAGCAAATTCAGACCAGGCTCTGCCGATTGCTCCCCACTGTTTTGTCCATAGAGCAAATCCACCACCACCAAGTCCGGGGTGAATTTCTTTAACTTTTCTCCCACCAACTGGGGATTTTCTATCGTTTCACAGTGCGCTTCGGGATAGGTTTTCTGTAGCCACTCACAGTTATTTCTAGCCATCTCTGGATGGTCTTCTACAATCAAAAAACGCAGATGTTCCATGGATTTTCCTCACTGAACTTAGCGGCTGATAGCTTTAGCAGTTTTTTGGAACTCAGCCAAACTCCACGAGAGACCGACCTTGACACCTCCACCGGGCCGAGCAGTGCGTTGCCACGTCCCTTCGGGCAATTGACTGGCAATCGTCTTCATCACCTTGGTTCCATAATTTCCCTGTTCTAGATTTGGAGGGGTTGTGCCATCATTTTCCACCCAGAGTATTGCTTGGTCATTTCTCACCTCTAAAGAAATCCAAAGTTGGGTAGCGATTCCTTTGGGGGGCTGAGCGTGACGGGTAGCATTGGCTAGGGCCTCGCGAAAAAATCGAAAAATATCTTCTCGGGCATCAAACCAATCACTACTTTTCGGTTCCACAAGAGCAGCCAATTCAGTGTGGACTTCCAAGGTCAAGTCTCCTTGGTCTTGCCAAGTTTGCAATTCAGCCTTCAATCCCTGGATCAATCCCCGCTTAAGTTGGGGAGAAATTTCCAGTTTGGTCGCCACATTACGGATGTCATTCAGCTCATCACGGATTCCCTGACCAACATGGGCCAAGCGGTTGATCGCTTCATCAATAGCATGGTTCGTGTGTTTAGGGTCGGCTAGCGCATATTCCAGCCCATCCATGACCAGTTTAAGTTCCTGGAGTTGGTTATCGTGGATATCCGTGGCCACCCGATAAAGAAGCTTTCTCGCCTGATTGAGAACAGCCTGCCGCTCTGCTTTGCGCAAGCGCTCTAATTCCGCTTTTTGCTGGATAGCCCGTTGCCGCGCCTCCATCAACGTTAAGCCTCCACCTACCGTGATTCCGGTGACCAACATGGCCATCACGGGAAAGAATAAAGGTAGGTTCCAGCCCAAACCCACCAAGAATCCCCAAGCCAATAAGCCATACCCTAACCCCAAAAGGCCCAAGCCCAAAGGGTAATACCAACGGCGGGGAGTGGGCATGTAGGTTAAGAATACACCGCTAAGAATAGCCATGCCGAGGGTAAGAAAGCCTGACCACGGAACACTCAACTGTCGATAAAAGCCTGGCGGAAAATAACCCGCTAGGGCCTGAGCCTGAGCCTCCGGGCGCGCTATGGGACCAAAAGGGGTCTCCACAGGGTCTTGGTCGGTGACGGAAACGACGACCAGCTTATTGCGTAGCAAATCTCTGATATTAGAGCGTAGCGAACCAGCACAATGGCGGCTAAAGGGAATCGGCAAACAGACTTGACTCAGGTCCACGGTTGTTACCGTCCCTTCTGGCCCAAGGTAGCGTATGAAGAGGGCCCGATTGTCTTCATCGTTAGGGGAAGTTTCCTTCACCGGAGGAGAGTCTGTATCGGTGAATTTTCTGTAGGCCAAGGTCTCTGCAGAATTCAAAAAAATAGTTTCCAGTTGGACCCGCTCCAGGTTTCTGCTGGGAACAAAACTATCGCCCCGGAGAAAGCTCCCCGTCGGCTGCAAACTACGGATTCTGTAGTCCGAGTCCTTCTGGAATCCTTCAAAGCCCAGCAGGTCTTGCAGAGGACGGGTATAGGCTCCGGCATCTGGGAGAAAACTCTGGAAGTGGTTGTAGACTTCGATGCGCGGAGGAGCAGTAGACTGATTGGGAACCGTAACGATCACCATGCGGTCGCCATAGGCTCTGATCACCTGCCTGAGCGGACAATCCAAATCCACTCCCAATTGCTGAACAATAGCTGAGTTCGTACAGGCAGGCCCTAGATCAAAACTGGCTGGGGGCTGACCGGGTAACTTCAGGGGGGTAGTGAAATCTGGAGGTAAATTCAAAACGACGGTTCTGACTTGACCGGCTTCAAATAACTGACGGACCAACGCCGCTACCGCCGGACGGTCATAGGCTGGGGATGGGCTGGTGAGCCCTTTGTCCCGCACCACCACAATATCTTCTGGGGCAGCCTGAGCACCCCGCAGGCGAATCATCATATCTGAGGCCGCAAACTCCACCGACTGCAAAGGCGTTTGCGGAAAAAGCCAGCCCAAGAGGATTCCCCAGCAACAAGCCAGGAGAATAAGGGGTAGAGGAGCGGTCCGCTTGGGGAAGAACTTCACCGGATCGAATGCCTAAAAGCTTGTACGGTGGGCATGGGGCTTATCTTACTTGCTATCTGGCTTGTCATTATTTGGCCCGAATCAGCGCGTATTGGATAACTTGACCATTGGGACGCCGCACCGTGATGTATAAATACTGCCCTCCCCGATTAATCTGCCACTCTTCATCGCCTTGAGAGAAGCTAGGCGGAGGGTTATCAATCTCCATACGCGGACCTTCCACGACTCGGTAACGGCTTCCTTCTACCACAATCCGCATACTAACCACACCGCCTGTACCAGGTCCACTGGTGATTTGCCCACTCCCTTCGTAAACTGCTGTATCCATTTCAAGATTGCCATGGGGCTTGGCCGACAGAGGAGAACCCATGATGCCTAAGATCATCAGGAAGAGACCTGTTGTCTGTGAAATTTTACGTAAAGACATGGGTTTGGATCTATTAGCCACTTCTAGCATAGAAAATCAGTAAAAGTTCACGTAGAGGCTTTATCGAAGATTGTCATACGGGTAAACGCAATCCAGAGCACATACTTGTGTTGAGGATTAGACTATGGCACTATAGGAGGCTGCGTTGAAAATTATAAGGACGCTCTAGATTATGGCAAAGCCAGGCGCAAGGATCATCATCACCCTGGAATGTACGGAATGTCGCACCAACCCGACTAAGCGCACTTCGGGCGTTTCCCGTTACACTTCCCAGAAGAATAAACGCAACACCCCAGGACGGATGGAAATCAAGAAGTTCTGTCGTCATTGCAATCAGCACACCGTACACAAAGAAACGAAGTAACATGGCCTACCAACGTAAAAGAGTTTCCCCGGTTTCTCCTTCGGAACCCATTGACTATAAAGATACCGAACTGCTCAAGAAGTTCATTACAGAGCGCGGTAAGATTCTTCCTCGTCGGATTTCGGGCGTCACCGCTAAGCAACAGCGGGCTTTGACCCTAGCAATCAAGCGTTCACGCATTGTTGCTCTTCTCCCTTTCGTGAATAAAGAAGGCTAGAGCAGGCTGGAAGGGCCAGATCGATTTCATAACCCAGGGGTGGAAACATACCTGGGTTTGTTGTTGCGGAAAAGTTACGTTGATCACCCCTGTCCACCCTACTCTATGAGTTAGGCAGGCTGTCTCGTGCAGAGACGCTGTGCGAACACCTATAAAAAGGGGGGAATCCTAAAGTCTCCTGTTTAAGGGGGTTGTGACAACAGGCTAGAATTGTCGTGACAATGTGTGTATTGCGAGAGATGGTCATGCAGAGTAGCGTAGCCAAAAAATCAACCAAATCCGGCCTTGGAACGGTTCATTAAAGAGCCAGGAGTATTTGATTGAGCTTTTACATAGAGAAGCTCAATGGTAACCACCAGCTAAGCTCATCTGACGGTGGGGAAAAGCCGCTTAACGACTTTCTGCAAGGCTATGCTCTGCAAAATCAAAAAGCAGGTAGTGCTCAAACCTACGTGGCCCTTGAGCATCAGGAGGTAATTGGCTTCTATAGCCTAACGGTTGGCGAAGTTCAGCATGAGGATTCTCTAGAACATATAAAAAAAGGTCTTGCCCGCTATCCCATCCCTGTCGTA
>CASBPW010000297.1 GCA_949127685.1 Candidatus Sivonenia alaskensis PMM_0068
AATCCTACCCTTACTAGGAATTTCCCAAACAGCTCATTGTTGTCGCAAAAATCATCTAGCGCGGCCCTCATATTCGGAAGCTTACCCTTGCGGAACAATCGCATTGCTAGCGTACGCAGGCCTGCCATCACCTGAGCCTGATTTCCGGACTAGCATACTTAAGTTTTATAAGATGATACGGATGAGCAGATTCAGTTCAGATGTCTATTGTCCAGCAATAGATGGGGCATTTGCCGTGAGCTGGAGGTTAAGGAATTGAATCTTGGCGTAGTCTTCTGGATTCCACATGGCTCTTTACTTACCCTCATTGGAACCGTGCCCTGAAATATACCTTTTAGGGGCGTTGCCCAAAAAAAACCTTGTTGTTACCATCTGATTAAGAGAGGGCTGATAGTCTCCTATCCGAAGCATTCATGTACCAAAGCGACGAGCTATTTGAGAAGCGAACTGCCGTTTTGGCGACGATGCACGGCAAAGAGCAAGTGATCGCCCCCATCCTGGAGAAGGAACTGGGCATTCGGGTGGTTGTCCCGCCGGACTTCGACACAGATCGTTTTGGTACATTTACTGGCGAGATCGAGCGAGCCGGTACGCAGATTGAAGCAGCGCGGCTGAAGGCGCAGTGGGCGCTAGAATTGACCGATCAGAGCCTGGCGATTGCCAGTGAAGGCAGTTTTCAACCACATCCCAGCTGTCCGTTCATTGCCAGTAATTTAGAGATTGTGCTCCTGCTCGATACCCGCCACGGCATTGAGATTGCTGGCACAGCCCTTTCGATTGAAACCAACCATAGCCACCAGATAGTACGCAGTCTGGAAGAGGCCCAGGAATTTGCCCGCCAGGCTGGATTCCCGAAACACGGCCTGATTGTTTCGGCGGGCCAACGCAACAACCAGGGGCTGAGCTGCAAGGGCATCGTCAGTAAGGTCGCCCTGAGCAAAGCCGTTCAGGACGTTCTGGCCCAATCACCCACCGCCTTTATCCGGACTGACATGCGGGCCATGTATAACCCGACACGCATGAAGGTGATTGCCAAGGCTACCCATGATCTGGCGACGAAGGTGCGTTCCTGCTGTCCGCATTGCGGCTGGCCGGGATTTGACATTACCCGAAGGCAGATCGGCCTGCCCTGCGCGTTGTGTCTGGCTCCGACTGAAATGGTTCTGGCGGTGGTGTATGAGTGCAAAAAGTGCAGCTACAGAACAGAGCAGAAGTACCCGGATGGAGAAGAATTTGCTGATCCGGGGCGGTGTATGTTTTGTAATCCGTAGAAGGGGTTAGTGACCTTACCCCGAAAAAGTGGAAATTCCCGAAGAGTCGCCATCAGTAAAATATCGACGACCAACCTTATTTCTTGTCGTACAAGTATCTCTCCCGGCGCTGCTGCCGCTCTCCTAAATGCCCTAGCGGTGCCCTTCCATATTTGATAATAGAGAATTATAGATGGATCATATTAGCATTAGATTCTTTTATATTTCCAAGCTCACCGCTATTATCATGATTAATACCATTTCGATTTAACCCAGCAATAGATAAACTCTGTAGAGGTGTCAATGTATCGCGTCTCTAGGGAGTTTATCTATAGTTTTATTTTAGAGAATTGGGATAACTTCAGAGGTACTACCCATGAGCAAGCAGATTTTGGGAACAAAAGCTATTGATACAACTAGCACTGTTCTAGAAAACTCAACAGTGGATCTAGAGGCTGCCTATCGAGATTCTCAGATTCAAGAAATTTTAGATAGCTTAGATCAAGAATTAGTTGGGCTAAAGTCGGTTAAAAACAAGATTAAGGAAATGGCAGCCTTATTGTTGGTTGACAGAGTACGGAAAAGTCTGGGCTTGACCGCCGGTGCACCAACTTTACACATGACGTTTTTGGGTAACCCAGGTATGGGTAAAACTACAGTAGCCATGCGGATGGCAGAAATTCTATATCGCTTGGGCTACATTCGCAAAGAGAACGTCATGCTAGTGATGCGCGATGATTTAATCGGACACGGAATGGGTGAAACTGCATCTAAAACTAGGGAAGTATTGAATAATGCAATGGGTGGAGTATTACTCATAGATGAAGCCTATACGCTCTTCCGGCCAGATCATCCAGGAGATTTTGGTTTAGAGGCCATAGAAATTCTCATGCAGGTCATGGAAAACCAGCGAGATGATTTAGTTGTCATCTTGGCAGGATACAAAGAACAGATGGAACGTTTTTTCCACAGTAATCCAGGCATGAACTCTCGTATAGGGTTGCACATCGAATTCAATGACTACGGGGTTGATAATTTGATGACCATTGCCCAATCAATATTGAAATCGCAGCATTACAGCTTTAGCCCCGATGCAGAAAAAGCATTCCGCGAGTACCTAATTAGACGCAGAACAATGCCGCATTTCGCTAACGCTCGGAGCGTGCGAAATGCCATCGATAGGGCACGATTGCGTCAAGCAAATCGTTTATTGAGTAAGGGCAAGTCTCTAACAAAGCAGGACTTAATTACCATTGAGGCAGAAGATATTCTCTCCAGTCGCGTGTTTAGAGAAGGCGTTCCAGATTGCGAGACAGAGAGTTGAGCCTGGAGTTAAAGTAGGGCAGTTCATCTCTCCTTAATTTAGTGCATTATCATCGGAAACTGGTATGAGTTTGTCGGGGCGAGTAGCGGGAGTTGCCAGCAAAGATTTAAACGCAGCATCGCGGTTACCTAGAGTTTCGTAAAAGAAGAAGGAAAAACCGTTGAATTCACCATCCCGGGTTGCTTTGACCTGGCGCTCAATTTGCTTCATGTCAACATTTTGGACTCGCAATCCTGTGAGAATACCGATTCCTACGGGAATTTTTTGGCGAACCTCCCGTAACTCTGGGCGGTTTAACTCCAGCAAGAAATCATCTAGATCGTCGCGGTATACCTGTACGATCAGTTCGTTGACGAATCCCAACTGCACCCACCGATACCATTCCTGAGCGTAGTTTTCGTAGGAAAAATCTTTAGGATTGGGAGAGAGAGAAATAACGCAATTTGGTTTGGTGGTTTTGACAGCGGCGAATATTCTCAACATCAAATTCGTGACGAAATGGGATCGCCAACGTACCCATTCTGGATCTTTGGGATCGTCAGGTGGGCGCTTGCCATTGTGCTCTTTCTGATAACGGGCAACCGTATAGTCGTCGTAGCCCAACTCGACAGGCATACCAAAGTGATCGTCAATTTGAATGCCATCAATGTTGTATTTGGAAACAACTTCAAGAAATAGCTTGACGAGGAAGTCCTGCACTTCAGGGCGGAGGGGATTGAGCCAAACAAAGTGATGCTGCTTGCGATCGCCATAGATAAACACGCTCGTACCATCCTTGCGAGTTGTTACCCACTCTGGATGCTTGAGCATCAGTTCCGATCGCTCCTCAGACATCAAACCAAACTCAAACCAGGGAATAACTGCTAGGTTGTGGGCATGTCCCATCTCGATTGCCTCAGCCAGCATATCCCGCCCTTGTAGACCTGGTGCCGGACTGATGGTCTCACCAAAGGCTCTCTTGGTTACAGTGCTGGGATAGAGCGTAGATCCCTCATGCCAAACCGTTGGATAAATCGTATTCAAGTTGAGGCGTTGCAGTCTTTGAATTGCCCGATCGAGGTTGGCACGAGAGAAGAGTACATCGCTATCGACATTCGTCAGCCATACACCCCGCAATTCCGTGGCTGTCGGTGCAGTTTGTGCTGCCGCCAAAAAAGAGAAATTCGAGGCAAGGGCAATCGATAGGCCCAAAAACAGAAGAACTAGCGTCCTCAGACATCTTCGCCATGCTGAAATGTGGATCGAACTCATACTCTGCAAGCCTACCCAACCCTGACTACTCATATCCAGATTTTTGTTTTTTTCTTGAACCGGCCTGAATTAGAACTTTACACTAGTAATTACTATGTGCGTATCGCGAACTGTCGCGTCTCACGCAGTTTGTCGTCGATCTCACGGTATTTGTCGCGAAGCTGTAATGAAGTGCCGTATGATCGCTGAAAGTATCTCTAGATAGGGCTTTCAGAAAATTTTTTCTAAGATCGGTCGGTTCGCTGATTTTGACAGCCCAAGGAAGTGTCGCCACTGTTGATGCTTTGGTTCGGCTTGCCGGAGAGGGTTTGAAGTGTTTGGGCGATACGTGATTCGAACACGTGACCCCTCCCGTGTGAAAGGAGAATTCATTGGCTTAAAAGCTTTATGGGAAAAGACTTCCAATTATTAGTAGAAATTTATCTACCAATTTTCTACCAATAATCCCCAAAGACTGTCTTACGAAATGGAGATTTCTAGGTAACAGGTAACACAGAGGCGAAGCCGCGTTTTCAGATCTTCACCTCTGGGATTGCGACCCGTCCCACTTTCTTGCTGGATAACGAGACCGGCAAGACTTGGCAGGTAGTTGCAGGAAAGCGGAAGTCTCCTGATGGAACCGAGGACGAAGTCAACGTATGGCAACCGTTCACGAAATAGGGCGGCCTAACATAGACCCTGAGCCCGACGGGGCCAATAG
>CASBPW010000298.1 GCA_949127685.1 Candidatus Sivonenia alaskensis PMM_0068
AAGGATCAATTCACCTGCCAGATTGTTGGTTATGCTATGGGTGCCCGGATGACCCAGGAACTCGTTGAGCAGGCCCTATGGTGGGCGATTTGCTATCAGCGCCCGGCACCGGGACTGATTCATCATTCAGACCGGGGCAGCCAATACTGCGCCTTGGATTACCAGCGCCTCCTCAAACAACATGGGTTGCTGGCATCCATGTCGGCTAAGGGAAACTGCTATGATAATGCGCCAATGGAGAGCTTCTGGGGCAGCCTGAAAAACGAACTGGTGCATCATCGGCGCTATGAAACGCGTGCCGAGGCGGAAGCTTCGATCCGGGAGTACATCGAAATCTTCTACAACCGTCAACGGCGTCACTCTCGCCTTGGCAATGTGGCTCCCGCCGTGTTTGCGCAGAATTTCCGCATACAACAGCGGGCTGCTTGAAACGCGAGTGTCCACTATTGCCAGGACACCTCATACTTGCTTCGTTTGAAATTGGTAGTCGCCGCTCAACTTGGTCGTTTTACTGCTGGGCTCTCAGTCGGAGCGTAACTTGAAGATGGTCTGCGAGACAAGATCGTCAAGTAACCAAGTTAAATCTCTTCTGGTTCTGGCAAGGGGAAAATTTCTCCAGCTAAGTAAGCATCAAAGTACTTTTGAAAATACAGCCATGAGGTAATATCTTCTACCTCTAAGCAAGATTGTGGTGCATTTTTATATAAAGGTACGCGAGTACTAATTTCATCCCTCAGCAGTGGTGGCAATTCAGTAACACCATTTACTTTGCTTCCATAAGCACTGTAGATTAGTTGGCCTGGGCGATCACCCATTTTCATCCAAGGAACCCACGGACCAATCCGATCCCAGCAAAGCTGTAGTTTAGAAACCGAGAGAACTTCGGGATTTAATAGTTCTTCGGTAGGGACGGTTATTTTAAACAACTCGGCTGCTTGATACGTTGGATTTGGGCTGTAATCAGAAAATTTTGGCTCTGTGGCAAGAGGATTGGGATAGGTGGAAAATAGGTCAAACACGAAGGTTGTATTCTCTCCATCTACCTGTGCGGGGAACGTACCGTTAAAGCTACCCTGCACTGGATTATTGGCAACGTGCATTACCGTGAGTGACTCTCCAGTCCAGGGATTTTCCCACTGCCGTAAAATTTCACCTGTTTCTGGATCTAGATAGTACGTAAGTTCTCTGGAGGTGAAATCCCAATTCCCCTCTTCTGTAGGAATACATCGGCTAACACTCATGCCTACCATCTTAAAGAGGCGATTTCTCTTGCTACCCGGAACAAAAGCGTAAATGGCACCCGTCCAGGCCAGGAAAGTCGATTGGTTTGGATCGAGGGATGAGCGCGTCTTGACCCAGTGTTGAGCATCAAAATTTTGGATTTCAGCAACCATCTACAGATTCCTCGGTATTGAACTAAACAACGCTTAGGGAAAATTGGAGTAGCAGAAAGATGGATGACGATTACCTTCTCCAAGTTGTGACTAGATTTAGATGCGTTTGCCCTGCTTGCCACCCAAGAGTCTTGTGGATCTTGCCCTAAGTTTTATTATCTGTTCAATTCGATTTACCATCACTACCAAAGTATTCTCGATAGCCGCAAATTTTGTCTCCGCGCACATCAAAGGACACCGCTATCCGATTTTTATAAGGTTCGCTCCACATCATTCCCTCATCGCTGAACTCAAACACAACCGTAGTCTCATTGCTGGTAACGCGCTCTAGGCTGGTCATTTTAACGGTTCGGCCAAATACTTCCGAGACATAATGAAAAAAGGCTTTAGCCTTCTCCTTGCCCACATTTAACCCGTGGTATTGTCCTACCGGAAACCAAAAAGCAAAGTCTTCTGTGAGCATATCTAACATTGGAGTCCACTCTCCTGTTGCCAAACCATGCTTTAAGTTTTCAAAGGCCTGATGGGCAACTTTTAAAGTATTTTCTGTTCCTTCTGTCATGGCAATCACCTTGAATTGGGTGCAGCTCCAATGAGCGAAAAGTTGGGCTACTTTACAAGGTTGAGATAGCGCCGAGTAGTCTCACCATCGTTGGGCTTTGAAGCCGAGGGATCTTTTTATCAGCATAGCGTGAGGTATGGTTCTGCTGTTGTTCTTACTGCTCATGAAATTTCCACGAGTCTTCGAGGTCACCACTGGCATAAAGGGAACGCAACTGAAAACCTTATTTGGCAAGGATTCCAAAATAGCCTTCCAAGTCGTGTCGAAAATTGGTGCTCGGGCAGACAACTTATGAAAAATTGTTACGATATGATAAAGAAATGATACATCAAGGGGTGAGGTTTTGGAGTGTAAGGATTTTCTAGGATCACTTGACGGTCCTAGAAAATCCGACGGAGTCAACTAAAAGGTTAATTTAGTCAATCTATAGTTTACTTAGGTCAATTTTTCAGGAGGGATACTCCCATGCTCGCTAATAAGCCGTTGCAGTTTTTGCACTGGACCATGGCTATCTGTTTTGTATTGCTATTCTCTGTTGGCATTTATATGGCTGATTTGCCCAGAGAGGTTTCCTATAAGTTCGCTTTGTATGATTTTCATAAGTCCATGGGCGTTCTGGTAATGGGGCTTTTAGTCACTCGCATTTTTATCGCTTTACGTTCGGCTAAACCTAATTTTTCCCAAAAAACATCGGTCTGGTTGAGAACCACCGTCTTGCATACCTCACTGTATCTCTTCATGCTGGTGGTGCCGATCAGTGGCTATCTCTTTTCCAATTTTGCAGGTAGGGACGTCGCCTTCTTTGGCTTAAACTTACCCGCGATCGTCAATGAAAGTAAGGATGTGGTCGGCTTGGCTAAAAATGCTCACTTCTGGCTAGCATATACATTCATGGCGTTTATTAGTGTCCACATACTTGTTCAGCGCAAGTATATAGCCGGTGTCTGGCGGCGTCTTTCTCGGCGAGCTTCTGCTCAGACATAAAAAAGAAGAACCTCTCCGTTATCAATCCTTCTCTACTCCTCGACGTAGGCTTCCATCGGTAGACAAGAACAGACAAAGTTCCGGTCTCCATAGACGTTATCAATACGACTCACCGCAGGCCAGAACTTATGTTCACGGGTCCAGGGTGCAGGGTAAGCGGCTTGTTCGCGGGAATAGCCGTGGTTCCATGGATCGGATAGCAAGATCTGGGCCGTGTGGGGAGCATTTTTGAGGGGATTATCCATCCGGTCTACCCGTTCCTCTTCAATAGCCCGAATCTCTTCCCGGATCGCAATCATCGCATCGCAGAAGCGGTCCAATTCTTTTTGAGATTCACTTTCTGTTGGTTCAACCATCATCGTGCCGGCCACAGGCCAGGAAACGGTGGGTGCATGGAAGCCATAGTCCATAAGGCGTTTGGCAATATCGTCGACTTCAATGCCTGCGCTAATTTTGAGCTGGCGGAGGTCTAGGATGCATTCATGGGCGACGAAACCTTTTTTGCCTTTGTAGAGAATCGGATAGTAAGGCTCCAGTTTATGGGCCACATAGTTGGCATTCAGGATGGCGACCTTGGTCGCTTCGGTTAATCCGGCTGCCCCCATCAGTTTGATGTACGTCCAGGAGATCAATAAAATGCTAGAACTGCCCCAGGGCGCAGCGGCTACAGCCCCAATGCCTTGGCTTCCCCCCATTTCCACCACAGGATGTTTCGGCAGAAAGGGTACTAAGTGCTCTGCTACCCCAATCGGTCCCATGCCGGGGCCACCCCCACCGTGGGGGATACAGAAGGTCTTATGCAAATTCAAATGGCAAACATCTGCCCCAAAATCCCCTGGACGGCATAACCCAACCTGAGCATTTAGATTGGCCCCATCCATATAGACCTGCCCGCCGTGGCTATGGATAAGGGTGCAGAGGTCTGTGATCGATTCCTCAAAAACGCCATGGGTTGAGGGATAGGTCACCATCAGGGCAGCTAGATTTCCACTATGGGCTTCTGCTTTTGCTTTGAGGTCAGCCACATCGATATTCCCCTGAGCATCGCAAGCGACCGGTACGACACGAAACCCAGCCATGACGGCACTGGCGGGGTTGGTCCCATGCGCAGAAGTCGGAATCAAGCAAATATTGCGATGACCTTCGTTTCGATGCTGATGGTAGGCCCGAATCACCAGAAGCCCGGCATATTCTCCTTGGGAACCCGCATTCGGTTGCAGAGAAATACCTGGGAACCCCGTAATTTCAGCTAATTGCTTTTCTAATTGCTGAAAGAGGATTTGGTATCCCTTCGTCTGCTCTATGGGGGCAAAAGGATGAATTTTGCTAAATTCCGGCCAGGTGACAGGCATCATTTCTGTCGTCGCATTTAGCTTCATGGTGCAGGAGCCCAGAGGAATCATCGAAGTAGTGAGCGACAAATCCTTGAACTGGAGGCGATACATATACCGGAGCAACTCTGTTTCAGAGTGATAGCTGTTGAAAACAGGATGAGTAAGGAAAGGACTGGTGCGAGCAAAAGGCTCTGTCCCTTCCCCTGCAGTCGCAACTGCTAGTTCCTTAATGGAAGAAGATGGAGGAAGACCAGGATGAATATCATTAAAGGTAGCGAAAATAGTCAATAGGTCTTCTAAATCTCGTACCGATGTGGTTTCATCCAAACTCACCCCAAGGGTATTCTCATCAAACATCCGCAGATTGATATACTGTTTAGTGGCTGCATCCAAGATTTTCTTGGCTTGGCCCGAATGGGCAGGATGGCAAAGATTGATCTGTAGGGTATCAAAAAAAGGCTCTGAGTTGAGGGTATACCCTAGCCGTGTTAAGCCTTCAGCCAGGATCGCTGTTGTGTGATGGACTCGTTGGGCAATACTCTTGAGGCCCTTAGGACCGTGATACACCGCATACATACTGGCCATCACTGCCAGCAAAACTTGGGCCGTACAAATGTTACTAGTCGCTTGGTCCCGACGGATGTGCTGTTCACGGGTCTGGAGGGCTAGCCGTAGCGCAGGCTTTCCGTATACATCATGGGATATTCCGACAATGCGCCCTGGAATCTGTCGTTTGTAGGATTCTCTGGTCGCAAAATACGCTGCATGGGGACCTCCATAGCCAAGAGGGACGCCAAAGCGTTGGGTATTCCCTACCGCAATGTCTGCTCCAAACTCACCAGGGGGCTTCAGTACAGTAAGACTTAAAAGGTCTGCGGCAACTGTAATGAGGGCTCCTGCCTGATGGGCACGGTCGATAAAGTCTTGGTAATCGTAGACAGCTCCATTCGTTGCCGGATATTGAAGCAGTGCTCCAAAAATAGGTTGGGAAAAATCAAAGGTTTTATGGTTGCCTACCAAGATTTCGATATCTAGGGGTTTGGCACGGGTGGCTACTACCTCAATGGTCTGGGGATGACAGGCTTCGGAGATGAAAAAAGTCTTAATCTCTTGTCCTGTTTTGGTCTTAGCTTGCAGCCCATAGCTCATGGTCATCGCTTCGGCAGCGGCGGTGGCTTCATCTAGTAAGGAAGCATTGGCAATTTCTAGACCCGTCAGATCCATGACCATGGTTTGGAAATTAAGAAGCGCCTCTAATCGGCCTTGAGCGATTTCCGCTTGATAGGGGGTGTATTGGGTGTACCAACTAGGGTTCTCTAGGATATTGCGCTGGATCACGGTGGGGGTGATGCAGTCGGCATAGCCCATGCCGATGAAAGAGCGAAAAATCTGATTCTTGGAGGCTAGAGACTTCAGCTCCTGTAATACTTCGTATTCACTATCGCTTTTTTCTAGCTTGAGGGGCTGTTGTAAGCGGATATGGGCCGGAACGATTTGAGCGATAAGGTCTTCGAGGGAAGAAAATCCTATGGTTTCAAGCATGTTTTGAATGGAAGTTGGACTTGGACCAATGTGCCTACGGACAAAAGCATCAGTATTGCTCAGCGATTCGTCAGTGGTGTGAAAGTCATACGTCAAACCATTGTTATGAGTATGGTTGGCTAACAATTCTTCTGTGAGTACGGCAGTACTTGTGATTTCTGGGGGCACAGGTGTTTTATTCATATATCTAATATCTAATATCTAATGTAAACAAATGTAGCGAAATCTGATGAATCCGTC
>CASBPW010000299.1 GCA_949127685.1 Candidatus Sivonenia alaskensis PMM_0068
GATAGGAGCAGCTGATGTAGTAGTGGTGGTGGTTTGTGTTGTGGTTGTTTCTTGTTTGGCGGCTTCCTGAGTAGAAGAACTCGTGCAGGCAGTTAGGAGCGCAACGGGAAGAGCGAGTAATAGAAGATGGCGGAACAATTTCAAATTGAAGTCCTCAAATTTTTTGATCTGATCAAATGAAGTCAACAGAATTGACAAGATAATGAACTTGTTTTCCAATCAGGCAGACCAATCAGCGAGCCCCTGACCCTTGAGAAATTTTAACCTGAGTTCAACATCTCGATACCGTATATCCAACATCTCCATACTATCTTTGGATGCCTGGGGATCAAGGTTTATGCAAGCAGCTACATATACTTGATTGGCCAAATCATAATAGTACACTTTAGGTGCGGCTAATGGCTTTTGCCTCTTGCCTCTTGCGTTGAACACTCGATTTCACCAATTTTTAGTTCTCGGCCAGAACGAATTTCATGGAGGGGATGATTACAAAGAGGGCAGCAATAACGGTTTCCGATCTCTGGCTGATATTCCTGCTGACAGCTACTACAGAAAGCAACAAAGGGAATTTCTTCAATAACTAAATTTGCCCGATCTAAAAAAGTTCCGACCTTCTGAGTGTCAAAGGCTATGGATAAACGCTTAGTATCAACACCCGACAAGGCTCCCACTAACAAATGGACCGCCTGAATTTTAGGATTCCCTGCTTCGACCCACCATTCCCTGAGGGTCGAGACCAACACCTGCATCCTGTCTACTTCTTTCATAGATTTAATGACCAAAACTCGTTTGCAGGGGCAGCATTATGCCCGTTCGGGATGTAACGAGGAAGTTCACCCTCATCCACCAGAGCAGCCAGGCCGTCCATAATCACCTGGGTTGTCATCCGTGAATTCATGTCATGCCGATCATGGGCAGGGTAAAAACTTCTACGCACTGCCAAGCCGCAGAGCGGAGCTTCTCTGGCAATACGTAGCAACACATACAAAGCTTCCCAGGGCTCTAATCGGGAAGGCTGTGGTGGATATCCAAAAAATTTGTTTGGGCACTGGTGATTAGCCACGGTAGAACTCCACTGGAGATGCAATCAGTGCACCTCTGTGAATGAAGGTTCTCCCGGGCTTTTCTCCCGCCGTGTCACCAGCTTAAGCTGGCTGCTTCTCTCGGACCAGACGTTCTATAGGTAGAACCGGAACCCTAGAAGCTACTCTTCGTTTACACCTGAAGAGTATACCTGTCTCAAAGAACGATCCGTATAGAAGGATACGACTAGGGAGAAAGACACAAGTCTTTAGAAGTAACTTGGGCACGGGCAGGATTTCCTGGGAAAATCTGATAGTCTATCTCTAGCTTTTGCGCCTCCTATGCACCTTAGTCCCCAAGAACAAGAGAAATTGATGATTTTTCTGGCTGCTCAATTGGCAGAACGCCGCAGGGCTAGAGGTCTCAAACTCAACTATCCTGAAGCAGTTTCTTTTCTGACTTTTGCTCTTCTAGAAGGAGCCCGTGATGGCAAGACCGTTGCCCAGCTGATGAGTGACGGACTGCATATCCTTTGTCGCGAGGATGTCATGGAAGGAGTACCGGAGATGATTACAGAAATTCAGGTAGAAGCTACGTTTCCCGATGGAACCAAACTGGTTACTTTGCATGACCCCATTCGCTAAGAGAGATTTGGATGAAACCTGGTGAGTATCTACTGGCTCAAGAAGAAATCCTCGCTAATGAGGAGCGTGTTACGTGCTCTATCGAAGTGAGCAACACGGGGGACCGCCCCATTCAAGTGGGTTCTCACTATCACTTCTTTGAGGTAAACCGCAGCCTAGATTTTGACCGAGAAGCCGCGCTGGGAATGCGTTTGAATATTCCCTCAGGAACAGCCGTGCGCTTTGAACCCGGACAGACGCATACGGTGGAATTAGTAGCCCTAGGCGGGAAAGGGCTAGTTCACGGCTTCAATCGCTTAGTGGAAGGTTCTATACGGGGAGAGACGGCGAAAAAACGGGCACTGGAGCATGTCGAGGCATTTCTAGAAGGTGTTTAGAGACCTCTCCCCTAGCCCCGCTCTACCTGCAGAGGGGAGAATCGGATATCTGCAGGGAAAGATATGACCTTGCTCGCGCTCTTACAGCTATGCGACTCCGCCCTGCCGATTGGGGGCTATTCTCACTCGTGGGGCTTAGAAACTTGGGTCCAACGGGAGACTTTTAAGACGGCGAAAGAAGTCGAAGGAGCGATCAGAACTCTACTTACATGGAGCATGGCTCCTCAAGAGGGAATAGCCTGCGCTTTGGCGCACCAATACAGCAAGGCAAGTAGCTCTGAAGATTTTCAAAGACTCAATCAATACCTCACCGCCAGTCGCTGGACTGTAGAAACGGCCAAAGCTTCGATAGCTCTGGGGCAGCGCCTGAAAAATCTTGCCGTAAACCTGGATTGGTCCGCACATTTCCCTGAAGGTGAACATCACCATGCGGCAGTATTTGGCTGGTTGTCTTGTGCCCTAGGAATCTCTGCCCATGATGCTGTTGCTGGGTATCTCTTTAGCAGTGCAAACAGCTTGGTCTCTGCTTGCGTAAGGCTTATCCCCCTAGGCCATACGGATGGTCAAAAAATTCTGTTGGCCCTACAAGAAACGATTCAACAACAAACTATTCATTGTTTGAATGCCGAATTAGAAGATTTGGGTGGGTTTGCGCCCTTACAAGAATGGGCCTGTGAAGAGCATAGAGTGCTCTATTCAAGACTGTTTCAATCGTGAATAGAGAGGTGCGATGCCTCGTGCCTCTGAGAGAGAGCCTATTTCAGGCATCGAGGATGGCTATATGTCCTGAAGGAAAAGTCCGTAAGGTTCCATCGGCCAAACGCAGCAATAAAAAACCACGGTCGCTAAATCCTGCGCCCTCCCCCGAAATGCTTTCATCCGAGCGTTCAACGGTGATCGAATGACCTAAAAGCGCATCCCGTTGACGCAGCGCAGGTAATAGCTTCATCAGTCCAGAACCAGCCTGGACACTATTTCCCTGCGAGCACATCAGTCCTGCGGTTTGCAACAAATAGTGACGCATTTGCTGGAGTAATGAAAATTCATCGGGGACTCGAATTGCCATCTGATGCAAACTAATGGCGGTTCTGATCAGTTGCGGTTCTGGAA
>CASBPW010000300.1 GCA_949127685.1 Candidatus Sivonenia alaskensis PMM_0068
ACATTCCTGCTGCGAATTGTTGCAGTATATTTACTTTTCCTACCTTAATAATCAGGACATTCATATAAAAAATGGCTTTTTTTATATGAATGTTAAGAACTTTTAAGCTGCCAATTCCCAGCCCAACGGTACAGTTGTCCTTCTTTCTTACAGACCTCGGTAGCTTCTAAATGGGCTTTATATTTGGCATCTTCTTCATTGCCCGCAGAACCCGTAGCAGTCCGCAGGGCAGAGGCTGCTTTGGCATCTCCAGTTTGCGAAGCTTGTTCGCTGATACATACAAAGGAGCGAGATACGGTCATGGGCTGTAGTGTTTGAGCTACCGCAGCAGGGACGATACTCAACCCTAAAAGCACAAAAGTTAGAAAGACAGTGCGCATAGGTTTATCAGAGAATCTATCTCCATATTACTAAATCCTGATAGGGAGTGGGTGTAAAGGAATGATGAGAATAAGAAGCCCTATAAGTAGCTCCTTTTAAAATGGAAAATATAACTGATGCAAGAGCTTTGGAAAAAACTATATTAGTTTGTCAAAATCGCACCTGCTTAAAGGATGGCTCCGCTCAAGTGCTCGCCGCCTTAGAGTCCTATGATCTGCCTGAAGTGACGGTATTGGCTAGCGGTTGCTTGGGCCAATGCGGTTCTGGGCCTATGGTTTTAGTCATGCCCGAACAGATCTGGTATTCACGGGTTCGCTCCAGCGAAGTGCCCATTTTGGTACAAGAACATCTAACAGGAAATAAACCTGTGCAAGCGATGATGTACCCGAAGTTCCACCCTAAACCTAAGCGTTTTGGTTTATTTTGAGTAGTGATTTGGAAAGCAGAAAAACTTAGCAATATTAGGCACTGCGGCGACGCTTTTCCATGCGGTCTTTGGACTCGAAAAAGAGAATAGCCGTGGTTTCAAAACGGCCCCAGCGGCAGTTTACGAGAGGGAATGTGATTATATTAGTGCCAGAAGCTGTTGTAGGGGAAGGCATATATTGGCATTCGAGGCGTAGATAGGTACTCGCAGCGAGTGGTTCTGCAAACTCCAAGGTCAACACTTGATTTCGGCTACTAACAGCCTCGATCTCTATCGCTTCTCCATTCTGGTCAGTGGCATGGACCATATCCCAACGAATAGCACCATCAGGAATCCCCTGAGGAAGCGTAAGATGTAATCCCTGGAGACCACCTAGACCCATGGTAAGCTCGCGTTCGGCCCAAGGTGTATGAACATCCAATAAATAAGTCACGTAACCCCAGTCCACGTCACTGTCCTGGAGTTGCTCGGGGGAAACATAGGTACTGATAAGGGGAACTAAGACATACTCTGGCCCGCGCTGTGCTAAGCCCATAGGCTTTACCTGAATTGGTTTGAACCCCTGGCAGAGATGGAACTTTTAAAACTGTCTACTTACTAATGGTGCCACTCTGTCAACCGACTCAAACTAATTATACTCAATTATAAAATAAATGTGAAATTTTCTTTGAAAAAACAACTTTATGCATGAAGTAGAACTGGATGCTAGAGAAAATAGGAATTTAGCCGTGAAAGATAGAGTAAATAGCCCTCAAGCAGGAAAGTAGCTTTGAGTACAGAAAAGACTAAGCTTATTGTCCCTTTGGATTTCTCAGATCTATCTGCGGTAGAAACAGTGATCAATGCGCTGAGTCCCGAAGTCAATTTCTGGAAGATTGGTCTTGAGCTTTTTATCCATGCCGGCCCCACAGGGGTTACCCAGGTCAAAAAGAAAGGGGGCCAGGTTTTCCTCGACCTAAAGTTGCACGATATCCCCAATACCGTAGCCAAGGCCTGTATCGAAGTCTGCAATCTAGGGGTGGATCTCCTGACTATCCACAGCAGCGGAGGACAAGCGATGATGCAAGCTGCCACTGCTGCCGTCCAAAACTTTGCAGAGAAAACAGGAAAACCTGGCCCGAAATTGCTGGCGGTTAGTCTACTGACGAGCATCGATCAGTCTGCTTTGTCGGGGGAACTAAATGTTGAGCTAAAGGTATCCGACTACGTTCAGCGTATGGCCGAACTTGCCCAGCGTAGCGGAGTCGCAGGAATTGTTTGTTCTGCTCAAGAAATTGAATTAGTGCGCCATACGTGTGGACCTGATTTTCTGATTGTCACCCCTGGAATCCGGCCCACGGGTAGCAATGCTGATGATCAACGACGGACCCTTACTCCTAGGGAAGCCAGCGAACGCGGGGCTGATTATCTTGTAATCGGTAGGCCGATTACCCAACACCCTCAGCCGAGAGAGATGGCTTTGCAAATTCTGGCAGAAATTGCAGGCAAAACCCATGCTCGTTCCTAGGCTCTTCGTCGCTATGGGATTGCTCGGCTTCTTGGCACAGCAAGTCCAAGCCGCTCCCCTGGATGATTTGGCCAAAACCTTGTCCATAGCTCTCCCCGATTATGTGAATCGGGCCTATAGTTCCATTCCTCGATCCAGTCGGCTTTTGCGCACCAGTACCCCAAAAATAGAAGGGACAGAAATACGGCTCCTCACCTTTGAGCGGTTTTGGGACCGCACCCAGATGAAACCTGTGCTGATTGAGCGCGTCCTGCGCATAGAACGCTTGCAAAACCGCTGGGTTCTGGTTTCTGTTAAATCGCGATTTGGTCCGGTGCCAGAGACAGTAAAGGATATTGGCCCGTACTTTAACCAACTAGAAAAGCCCTACCAAGGAGAGCCTTTGGATGTTTCGATCCGGGCTTTACCCGCTACCGATACTTCTGCTGGGGCTTTTGCTGCTGGGGTGCGCACGTTCTTGAAAGATTATGATTTAGGTCTTGTGCGTAAATCCTGATGGCTATTCTAATCGCTGGGACCCATAGTGGGGTTGGAAAAACTACGATTACGCTGGCGCTTTTGGCTTGGTTGAAAAAACGTGGTTTGACGATTCAATCGTTTAAGGTAGGGCCGGATTATATTGACCCCATGTTTCACCAGCAAATTACGGGTAGACCTTGCCGTAATTTGGATCCTTTCTTAACTTCCGAACCTTATGTCGCCCAATGTTTTCGGCATCAAAGTCAAGGCAGCGATGGGGTTGTTATCGAAGGGGTCATGGGTTTATTTGATGGCCGGATTACTGCTGGATCAACCAACTCAAGAGCCGAGCAAGGAAGTAGTGCTCATGTGGCCGTCCTCTTAGGCGTGCCTGTTCTACTTGTGGTCGATGCTTCCAAAATGGGGCGTTCTGTAGCGGCGCAAGCGCTTGGATTTAAGCTGTACAATCCTCACGTCAATCTGGCCGGAGTGATCCTCAATCGCGTCGGTTCTGCAAGGCATGAAGCCTTATTGATAGAAGCCTTGGAAGACATGGGGCTAACGGTCTATGGGACCTTTTACCGGGCTGATGAAGTTACCTTGCCAGACCGTCATTTAGGTTTAGTCCCTGTCGGAGAATTAGACCAATTTACGCAGATTGAAGCTCGCTTGGCACATCTGGCGGAAACCTATCTTAAGGGAGAAAAGCTTCTACCCCTGATCCAAAAAATTCCAGACTATACATGCGCTACCCCTGATATTTTTCATAACAAAGAAACCTCTATCTTGATTGGGATCGCACAAGACCAGGCTTTTAACTTTTACTATCAGGATAATCTCGATATCTTAAAGCGTCTGGGAGCCACCTTAGTTCCTTTTCAACCAACGCTCGATGAAAAGTTACCTTCAGGAATACAAGGGCTTTACCTGGGTGGTGGATTTCCCGAAATTTTTGCAGAACAGCTAGCAGCCAATACCCCTTTGAAAAATCAGCTCAAAGACTACATTCATCGGGGCCTACCTGTTTATGCAGAATGTGGAGGATTGATGTACCTGAGTGAAAGTATCCTCGATTTTCAAGGAAAGACTCATCAGATGTTAGGCGTGTTGCCTACGCAAGTCTGCATGGGAGCAAAACTCACCTTGGGTTATCGAGAGGGTATAGTGCAACAAGATTCTTACGTTGTTCAAGCAGGTCAAAGGATTAGAGGCCACGAATTTCATCGTTCTAGTCTAAAGATGCAACCCAATCCTGCCCTTTATCATTTTCAAGATGGTACGAAAGATATTACAAGAGAAGGCTGGAGTTTAGCGAATATCCAGGCTTCCTATCTTCATGTTCATTGGGGAGAACAAGTAGCTATGCCCCAACGATGGCTCGAACATCTATCAAAACAAAAGGCTTACTAGAATGCCTGAATCCATTCCTTGATAGTATATTCTATCCACACTCCTGCTTGCCAATAGGGGTCTTCTTCTATGAGTTTTTGGGCAGCGGCTTCATCTGGTGCATCATAAACCCCAAAAACTTTCGTCAAGTCTTTCGTGGGGCCTAAGGTAACTACTATGCCCTGCTCTTTAAGTTGTTGTAAACGGTCTAAATGAGCTTGACGATAGGGCGCGCGCTTTTCTAAAACATCATCACAATAAGAACCGAATAGAACGAATTTAGGCACAGCGCTACACTCCTGAATGATTGCTGGACCCGATGCTATCACTATTCCAGCAGGCGCTTGTAGGGACGCAATATATCGCGTCCCTACATTCCCTACAATCGAGAATAGCTATATGATCAGCCCCAAAGACAGAATCAGCAGGTAGACACTCATGGGTGGGATTCAATTTGGGACGGATGGCTGGCGCAGCATTATTGCTGATGGCTTTACCTTTGAACGGGTAGAACAGGTGGCTCAGTTAGCCGCTTATCGATTGGCTGAGACTTTCCAAGGGGAAGGAATTGTCGTCGGTTATGACCGTCGCTTCCTGAGTGAAGAATTCGCCTTAGCAGCCGCTAAGGCAATCCAGAAAGCTGGATTTCATGTTCTTTTGAGCGAGGGGCCAGCACCAACCCCTGCCTATAGTTGGACTGTTGTTTCCAAAGGGATGTTGGGCGCGATTGTGATCACCGCCAGCCACAACCCTCCCACCTACTCTGGACTCAAAATCAAAGGCGCTTTCGGGGGTTCTGTTGGGTCAGAATTCACCCAAGGAATTGAAGAACGCTATGTAGAAGGTGGAGCGCTGAGCGAGAAGCCAGGCGGAACTTTAGCATATTTCGATCCCTGGCCTGCCTACCTGGAACAAATCAGCAAAAAAGTTGATTTAGAAGCGATTGAACGAGCCGACATAGCGATTCTCATGGACGTTATGCATGGGGTTGGCAGTGGCAGCCTCAGACGCTTGCTAAAGCGACCGCTTATGGAATTGCGCAGTGAGCGCGACCCCCTTTTTGGTGGCGTTAGTCCAGAGCCGATTCCAAAGAACTTGGCTCCTTTCTTTAAAGCCCTGCAAGAATACACGGGACCCGGAACGGTCGTGGGAGCGGTACTGGATGGCGATGCCGACCGTGTTGCCGCTGGAGACCATGCTGGCAATTACCTGAGCTGTCAGGTCTTGATTCCGCTGTATATCGACCACTTGGTACGCCGTAAAGGATTAACGGGGGCAGTGGTCAAGACAATCAGTGGTTCGGACCTCATGGCTCAAGTCGCAAAAGCACGGGGTCTGAAGTGCTATGAGACTGCCATTGGTTTTAAGTACATTGCCGAAATCATGCTCCGTGAACCTGTCTTGGTCGGTGGAGAAGAATCTGGCGGTGTAGGCTTCATAGACCATATGCCAGAGCGAGATGGCCTCCTTTGTGTACTCTATCTCCTGGAAATGGTGGCTCTCACCGGCAAAGACCTCACCCAGCTCTACCAAGAGTTACAAGAGGAATTGGATTACCACAGTGTCTATGACCGCATTGATCTCAAACTTCCCAATAGTGACCTCAAGAACAAACTGGTCAGCGAGCTAGAGAAACAGCCCTTTACAGAAGTGGATGGTCTGACCGTAACGGAACATCTGACGACGGATGGTCATCGGTTCCGCTTAGCTCCAGGCCATTGGCTCCTAATTCGATTTAGTGGGACAGAACCGCTACTCAGACTCTATTGCGAAGGCCCTAACCCAGAGCGAGTAGCCCAGACCCTAGCCTGGGCGAAAGCCTGGGCTTTGTCGTTTACTTGATTAAGAAAAACCATATCACGGTAGCGCCGCCTACTAAGGCGGCCACGATCCACAAATACCCCGTAGGCAGAGAAGCGGAACTTATTCCTTCTGTGGAAATCTTTTCCTTGGGTGCAGTCGTTGGACTAGCTTTTCCTCCACCTCCACCTCCGCTCTGCGTACCACTCAGATTAAAGTCGTACTCTTTCGGGTTAGGTAGTGGTCTACTAGGACGGCTTAGTGGCACAGCTTCCATGACCGCCAGCAAACTGCGGGCTTGTTTGCCGATCTTAGGATCTGGGGATCTAATGAATGAACGACAGAGCTTTAGGGCTTCATCATGGGCTCCATAGGCATCTAGAGCCTGAACTAACCAGAGGGAGAGTTCTGCATCTTCTGGCGTTTCTTTAAGAGCCTGCTGGAACCAGAGAACTGATTCTCGATAGTCTCCTCGTTCAAAGAAAGCCATCCCTTTTCGGTAGCTTAATGATGGTTCCATCAGCATTTTCCTCATCCGGGAGATAAAATCTACTCTCCTAAGCGAATATGGGTACACAGGTCTCTAAAACACCATGTTTACCCCTACTTTCAAAATTGCTCCCTACAGAATTATGCGTGCTATTGCCTTGGGGTTGAGCACTGGATTTCTATACACTGATTTCTTAGCCGCCCAAGTTATTTTTGTCCCTGTGCCTGTCCCCGTATACAGACGTTCCTAACGCCCTCAGGAACTCAATTATCAGGACTATAGGAATATCGACTACTGGTTCCGGCGCTTGGACAGTAACCACGCAGTCTGATACGCAAATTCTTGGAATATTTTCCAATTCTTATCTTCTGTATCGGGCTTTTTAGTATGTATCTAATGTCAAAGTTAGAACATTCTGATTTCAATAACGTATTAATTATTTCTCTCAAATCCATTCTCTCAGGGCATTTAAGTGAATTCTTCCTGCCTTGCACAATAAATTGAGGAACTATCTACTGCTTAGAGGGGTCACGGGGGAAGTTGATAACTCAGACGCATTGAGGAACCATCTCATGTCTAAATCTCTTTTTGCAGTTGCCTTGGCTGCTATGACCCTCTTGCCCCTAGCTGGAGCTTTCGCTAAGCCGGACACTTTGGCGGCAGAACCCACTACAAATACAAAGCCCGAAACGACTACAGCCGCCCCCGCAGCGACTACAACCACACCCGCAGTGAAAACAAACACAACAACCACAACGACCACAAAGGAATCTCCGATGAAGTCTACGGCGGATCCTTCGATGACGAAGTCCACAGAAGATTCTATGAAGATGCCCACGGGGGATCCTTATATGAAGAGCACCCCTGGTTCTAGCTCAACGACTACAACCACAGAGAATTCTATGAAGATGCCCGCAGGGGATTCTCAGATGAAGAGCGTCCCTAGTGATGGTTCTAGCTCTTCAGATCTTCTCAAGAGTGTTCCTTCTAGTGCACCCAGTGACTCGATGACAAAGCCTATTACTGGCGGCTCCATGAGTGCACCCGCTTTACCAGCGTCTACGGTCAAGCCGTAGAGGCTAACCGGGAAACTCCTGCAACTTTGTGAAGCCTGATGTTGGTCCCTTGCCCATGTCGGGCTTTTTCGTGGGAAGAAATCTGCCTAAGAAATAAGTTCATAAATCTGCCATTCTTCATGCCACGTACTATAAGCACGAGACATACGGAGATTGCCATGAGTTTATTTTCCCGACGCCAAGCCTTAGGTTTGTTTGGGGCAATGGGATTGACCACCTCTTGGGCCATATCCTCTGCGCAGGCCATTAGCAATGGGGATAACCTTCCAGAGTTTCAAGGAATCGAAACCTGGCTGAATGGTCAACCCCTAACTACCCAAAAACTAAAAGGGAACGTGGTGGCCGTTCAATTCTGGACACTGGGTTGCATCAATTGCCAGCGTACCCTACCAAGCATAGTCAGTCTGAACCAAAAGTATGCCGATAAAGGCTTAGTCATCGTTGGAGTGCATACCCCTGAATTTTCCTACGAGCGAGATATTAACAACATCAAAGATGCACTCAAAAAACATGGCATTACCTATCCAGTGGCCGTAGACAACGGATTTCAAACATGGCGGGCCTATCAAAATGAGTATTGGCCTCATTTATTCCTCGCCGATAAGAAAGGGCGTCTACGCTATGACCACATTGGCGAAGGAGCCTACAAAGAAACGGATCAGATGGTGCAAAAACTCTTAGCTGAAGTTTAGGTTAGAAGACTAAATGAGCATCTCACTCCTTGGGCTTGCCCTTTTAGCAGGGCTTGCAACCATCTTTTCCCCTTGTATCCTCCCGATTCTGCCGATCCTGGTAGGCAGGGCCCTGCAAAGTCATCGTCATGGTCCCCTGGCCCTTGTCTTGGGCTTGGCACTTTCTTTCGCCTTAACGGGCAGTTTGTTGGGATTTTCAGCCCAATTTCTTGGTCCCTTGACCAGCCTGTTGCGTCAGGGAGCGATTGTTTTACTCTTTCTATTGGGAGTCAGCGCTGCTTTTCCCAAGTTGGGCTATTGGGCTTTTTCACAGTTTTCTATTGTGAATGCGCCACCAGAGCCTCAACATCGGGGACTGTGGGGAGAATTCTGGGTAGGAACTCAACTGGGCTTAGTATGGGTTCCTTGTGCTGGACCGATTTTGGGTTCGATCATCACCTTAGTAGCGGTTAAACAAGCTATCCTTCCTGGTTTTCTGGCCCTCCTAGCCTATGCCTTGGGGGCCGGTGTTCCCATGCTTGTCATTGCCTACAGCAGTAAGAATGCGGCACTTAAATTTCGTTGGCTCTATCCTTACATGGAAGGGATCCAACGGACCTCTGGTGTCTTGATTGCTGCCTCTGCGGTAGCTATCTTGCTGGGCTGGGATAACAAAGTACAAGTATGGCTTGCACCTCTATTCCCAAGCCTCTCTTTGTGAGGGGTTTTGAGCGATCACAACAAAACAGTTTCTTCCGCGACCAGTGCTTGTACCAGCGCTTCTGGTGGAACTGCAAAGGGGAGATAATGGAGGTCTGACTCAGGAGCACAGGCATGATGAGCCAAGGCTAAAAGCATCTCCGGAGTGAGAGAACCTAGGTTTAAATCGGTCAGCGTCATCGGCAAACCCACGACCCGGTAAAACTGGATCAATTGCTGGCGGGCAATCTCTGCTAAACGGTTTCCACATAAGGTTTCTTCCAAGCGAAGCTGCACCAAGATACCCACTGCGACCTTCTCTCCATGCAAACTAGAACGGGTTGTCGGCAGCGTAGTCAAAGCATTATGTACGGCATGGGCGGCCACTGTCCGACACCGTTCTCCTCCCAAGCCTCCAACCAAACCAGCTAAAAGAATATTGGCATCAACCACCTGCTCCCATGCCTTGCTCTGGGGATCTCGGACCGCTTCCTCCCCTTTCAAAAACAAAATATCCCGGAGAATTCTAGCCTGCTGAACGGCAGCAATCACCATTACATCAC
>CASBPW010000301.1 GCA_949127685.1 Candidatus Sivonenia alaskensis PMM_0068
ACAAGCACTATTTGGATCATGGGTTTGACTTTGCTTGACTTGGATACCGTGTGCAGTCGATGATACGCGAGTTTAACTGCAACTGAACTAGCAGAAGAATTCTGCATACTATTGAGCTGAAAGGGGGTGACGGCAGGGAAAGCTTCCATGTATCATCTCTATCCCAACAGCGGTTAGATTCGCTTCTACATCCGTAGTGCGGAAGATGTGCCTGCGCTGCTTGAGCTTTTCTGGCTCAATTACACCCGTCTGGCCAAAGGTCGCCTCGCAGCGCTAAAAGAGACTGCAAACTAGGGTATTCATTAGGTAATATCAGTTTGGGGCAAATGAACTCGCCCTCAAACTGCATTCGCAATAGGTCTTCGCTTGTGATCCCTTTTACCAAATATCAAGGTCTCGGCAACGATTTTGTCCTTATAGACAACCGTACGCAGCCTGAACCCATGCTTAGTTCTGAGCAAGCCCGTCAGGTTTGTGACCGAAACTTTGGGATCGGGGGCGATGGAGTCATCTTCCTTTTGCCTTCCACCAGCCAACCCCACGCCATGCGGATTTTTAATAACGATGGTTCTGAGGCCCAGATGTGTGGCAATGGTATCCGTTGTCTCGCCAAGTTCATGAGAGAGCTGAATATCCCGACAGAAGATGGCGGGTACTCCATCGAAACCAAGGCGGGATTAATTGTCCCGAGATTTGATGGAGAGCAAGTAACCGTGGATATGGGGCTGCCTCGCCTCAGGGCTGAAGAAATTCCGACTACCTTGGTGCCCAAAGGGGGGAAAGTTCTGAATCTGCCTTTGCCAGCACCTTGGAGCCGTTTTAATGTGACCTTGGTAAGTATGGGCAATCCCCATGCCGTAATTTTTGTAGATGACCTGAACGCTGTAGATCTAGTGAATTGGGGTCCTGCTATTGAATCTCATCCAGCTTTCCCAGAGCGGACCAATGTGCATTTTGTGCAAGTACTCAATCCTACCCATCTCAAAGTAAAAGTCTGGGAACGTGGAGCGGGGCCAACTTTAGCTTGTGGTACAGGGGCCTGTGCAATTTTAGTGGCAGCGGTATTGAACCAGAAAGCAGAAAAACGGGCAACGGTAGAACTTCCTGGCGGCCCTTTAGAGATCGACTGGCATGACAATGATCATGTTTTCATGACGGGGCCTGCCCAAAAGGTTTTTGTCGGTCAGCTATCCGTCAGTTAGCTATCCAGCTCTGGTATTATAGAGAGCCGCTTAGTTCAAGCATGTATCCTTGCCCTCTGCCTTTGCGAGGGCCACAGACCATAAGGAGTCTCTAATGTCCATTGTTGCTCGTCGTTACGAAACCCTATTCATTTTGAATTCAGAACTTGTAGAAGAAGCGCTGACTACCGCTGTTGCTGCCTACACAGACCTCTTGACCAACAGGGGTGCTGAAAATGTTGTAACCAATATTCGGGGCAAACGCCGCCTGGCCTACGAACTCAAAAACCTGAAAGAAGGCGTCTATGTACAGCTAAACTACAATGCTGATACGGCGACGAAAGCAGAATTGGAGCGAGCCCTTAAACTAGATGAAAAAGTTCTCCGGTTCCTTACTGTGCTGGACGAAAATGAATTTATTCCTGAAGTCAAGGAGCCCGTGGAAGCATGAACGCAATTGCCATCCTAGGAGAGGTCGTTGGTGATCCAGAATTACGAGAAACCCCCGATGGATTGGCCATAGCCAAATTTCCCCTCCGTTTTGCCGCTGCCCGTCCTGAAGAAGCCCCCTATCAAGTGAGTGTGGTCGTTTTTGGTCGGGTGGCTCGTCCTGGAGAAACAACCCGCAATCTGGCCCAAGAAGTTGCCCAGCAATTCCATCAAGGCGATACAGTCGTGGTGGAAGGGCAGTTGCGTATGAATACCATTGAGCGAGATGGTTACAAAGAAAAACGGGCAGAAATACAAGCGCGTAAAGTTGTATCCGTAAGTGCTGGGGCTAGTTTGAATACAGAGTTCTCTGTGCAAGAGCCTGCTCCTTCTTCCCCTCCACCCAAAGCTGCCTCTAAACCTGCGGCAGAACGTCGTGCTGCCCCTGCTAAACCTCCGGTGAATCTTCCTTCTCTGGAAGAGGATGAACTTCCTTTTTAGGATTCCTTAAGCTGAATTCCAAGATGAGCAGCTTTTCCTATCAAATAATTAGCGAAACCCGCGCAGGTGACACGTATGAATTTGACGTTTGTAAATGTTATATGTTCATGATTGAGTGAGCTGAATTAAGACTTTCCAGTTGAATTGCTCAAAGCAGAACCACTGAATGAGAACTCTTCTTATAATGAGAATTGCTGTGCTCAACGGATCTCAATAGACCGAGAACCGCTATATTGCCTGAATCATGCAGTTTTACTCTGCAAATCGGGGCAAGTTCACAAATTTAAGGCTTTGAACTTCCTAAGTCACCATAAAATGTTCATAGTGAAGAGTTCCATGCCAGTTAAGCGAACTAGCTCTCATGACCTCGGTTTTAATTATTCCTTAACTCTAGCTGAGTAGACTGATTGCAAACTGTTAAATGTACCTATTTCCTGCATAATGCCGATGTCTGAGACTAAGAAGGCTGCCGTAGTTATTGATTTGAATGACCCACAGTATTATTTCAACCGTGAATTTAGTTGGTTGGAGTTCAATGGTCGGGTGTTGCACGAAGCGATCGACCCTCGCACTCCCTTACTTGAGCGGGTGAAATTTGTTGCCATCTTTAGTTCTAACCTCGATGAGTTTTTCATGGTACGTGTTGCCAGCCTGCAACGACAGGTAGAAGCACAGGTGGCAACATTGACTCCTGATGGACGGACACCGCAGCAGCAATTGGATCAGATCAGCCAGCGGCTTCATCCAATGGTGGCCCAGTTGCAGGAGTTGCTTGAAACTGAATTGCTTCCCCAGTTGGCGGCTGAGGGCGTTCATGTGTTGAAATACGCTCAGCTTAATCAAGCACAGCGCCACTATATGAAGCAATATTTTGAGGACCGGATATTTCCGATTCTGACCCCTCTGGCAGTCGATCCCTCTCATCCCTTTCCGGTTATGTCCAATCTGAGTCTAAATCTAGCCATTGTGCTGAAGGACCCAGAAACAGGGGAAGCAGGGTTTGCCAGAGTCAAAGTGCCAGACAGCCTGCCCCGTCTTGTACCGTTGCCACCTGAGGTTCATCCCCATAGTAAGCGCCCCGTTGTTTGGGCAGGTGTTTCGTTGGAGCAGGTGATTGCTGACAATCTGGATGCTCTCTTCCCAGGGATGATTATTCAGGAACGCCATCTTTTCCGGGTCACTCGTGACGCGGATTTGGCGGTGCAAGAGGAAGAAGCAGAGGATTTGGCTGAGGCGATCGCGCAGGAACTTAGTAGACGCCGCTTTGGTGGATCGGTTGTGCGATTCCAATTTGCCCCAACCATGTCAGAGCTTGTCAAGCAAACCTTGATGAAGGGGATGGGCATAGACCCCAACGACCTCTATGTGACACAGGGTTGGCTGGGAATGCGAGATTTGATGTCATTCATGTCATTGCCCCTACCCCACCTTAAAGACAAACCCTGGACTCCGGTTGTACCCAAAAGATTGCAGCATTTAAGCGAAGCCATGACGGTCGGGGAGGACACAGGAGAAGACATTTTCTACGTGATTCGTAAGGGTGATCTGCTGATGCATCATCCTTATGAGTCATTCACGGCATCAGTTGAACATTTCATTGCCCATGCCGCACAAGATTTGGATGTGCAAGCGATTAAATTGACGCTCTACCGGACTTCTAGCGACTCTCCCATCATTAAGTCGCTAATTTCCGCTGCCCAGAATGGCAAGCAGGTGGTTGCCCTGGTGGAAATCAAAGCCCGATTTGATGAAGCCAGTAATATTAATTGGGCACGAGCATTAGAAGAAGCAGGGGTGCATGTTGTCTATGGGGTCATGGGGTTGAAGACACACACTAAAGTGTTGTTAGTCGTCAGACAGGAGGGGGATGACATTCGCCGCTATGTTCATATTGGTACGGGCAATTACAACGCCAAAACCGCAAGAATTTATACCGACTTGGGGTTGCTCAGTTGCCGGGAAGAATTGGGGGCTGACCTGACGGATTTATTCAATTACCTGACAGGCTTTTCCAAACAAAAATCCTTCCGCAAGTTGCTGGTGGCTCCAGTTACCTTGCGTGATCGCATGGTATCCCTGATTCGTCGCGAAATCGAACATTGTAAAGACGGCAAACCTGGTCGCATCATTGCCAAGATGAATGCCCTAATTGACCCCGGTATTATCAAAACTCTATATGAAGCATCCCAGGCAGGGGTAGAAATTGATTTGATTATTCGAGGAATGTGTTGCCTGCTTCCTGGAATTCCAGGGGTTAGTGAAAACATTCGCATCATCAGCATCGTGGGGCGTTACCTGGAACACTCCCGCATCTTCTATTTCCACAACAATGGACAAGAAGAAGTATTCATCGGCAGTGCGGACTGGATGGAGCGTAACCTCGATCGTCGGGTAGAAGCGGTTACACCCGTCGAAGATCCAGCTTGCGCTAAAGAGTTGAAGGAAATTCTTGACACCTTGTTACAGGATAATCGTCAGGCATGGGATCTGCAATCGGATGGTTCCTACATCCAGCGCCGCCGAGGACAAGATGAGCCAGAATACAGCGCCCAAAACCTTCTAATGGACCGTTACTCGAAATTCAGTTGAAGTGTTTTGACCAACCCATTTAATGAGGTCCAATAGAGTTATGCGAATCGATAAACTTTCTCCAAAGCAGCGTTGTACTTATTAAATCCAGATGTTGAGAATGTCGAAAAACAAGGGTTGATTGCTACGCTAGAGGGCGATCCCAAAGCGCGAAGCCATGGCTGACCTTGTTCTGATTTACCCCTATGTCCACCGGGAAAACCCTCGTCGCAATCTCTGGCTCTTTCCCCCCTTGGGACAAGGCTTCATCGCAAGCTATCTCCAAAGTAAGGGCTTCAGCGTCCGCCTTTTGGACTGCACCTTCAAGGGAACCGATTGGGCTGTGGAAGAGGCTATGCGGGAAAATCCAAAAGCGATTGGCGTCTATTGCATGGTGACCATGCGAGAAGATGCGGAATATATAGGCCACCAATTGCGCGCAAAACTGGGAAATGCCGTTCCCTTAATCGCTGGAGGCCCCATGCCTTCCGGCAACCCCAAACTTTTCTTGCCGCTCTTTGATTCCGTGATGCAAGGAGAAGGAGAACAGGTCTGGGAAAAACTTCTAGCGCGTCTCCAAGCCAACCAACCCTACAACAACCTAGAAAGCCTATGCTACAAAGACGAACAGGGAAAAATAGTTCAAAATCCCCGTCTGCCCCTCATGCCCAAGGATCTCCTGGAACAGGTTCCGATGCCGGACCGGAGTCAATTTGACCATCAGGGCTATCTGCCCTATTGGGAAAAGCACTTTGGCTATAAACAAACTACCGTATTCACGGCAAGGGGCTGCCCCTATGGCTGTGAATACTGTGACCAGCCTATCTTTGGGGCGACCTATCGGGAGCATACGGTAGAACAAGTAATGACGGATATTGAGCAGGCGCTGGCCGATGGCTACAACCGCATCTGGTTCGCCGACGACATTTTCATGCTTAATTGGCAGCGCTCTTTGAAAATCTGTGACGAAATTTTAGCCCGGGGTCTGAAATTCAAGTGGGATTGTTTAGGCCGGGTGGATGTCAATCCTAAAGTGTTTACCAAGATGGCAGAGGCGGGCTGTGACCGGATCTTCTTTGGGGTGGAATCTGGTTCGATGCGCGTCCTCAAGCAGATGGGCAAAAAATTCACCCCAGAAAAAGTCCATCAAGCCATCCATGCCGCGCAACAGGTAGGCATCAAACCGGCAGCCTTTTTCCAAATCGGCTATCCCGGAGAAACCACTTCAGAAATGCTGGATACCCTCCGTTTTATTCCGACCCTGCCGTTGGACTACTTAAGTTTTACCATTACCTATCCTCTGCCAGGAACCGCCCTCTTTGACCGCGTGGTAGCGGAAGGTAAGCTCACGGAAGCGGAAGCGGATGAACGGCCAGAATGGAAGCGGGCTGGGCATAATGTCCTGACCTATAAAGCAGACCATTCACAAGTAAAACTGCGCACCGCCATCTATGCCGGTCGAGCCCGTTTCTTGGCGGAGAAACATCTAGGGGTAGTAGGGAAAACCCTGGGGCCCTTAATAACCCAAGCCGCAACAGTAACGCTCCAGCGCCTCTCTTAGATCTATAGTGGGTGCTAGGAGGCACTAGATGTAGGAACAGATAGTTACTCTAACAGCGTCTAGGAGTTATGGCCTGTGAGCAGTAATCGTATGAAATTTTTTCAACAAGAGCTCATGACTGCTGGGGCCGCAGGCAGTATAGCCCTAATTGGCGTGATTAGCCTGTCTCCGCCGGCATGGGCAGACCGGATTACCAACATGATTCGCGAAGCGAATACACTCGCCGACAACGGCTATATGTCATCGGCTATCAACACCTATCGGTCAGCGGCCAAACTCGACCGCGAGAAGAAGCTCGGCCAGCAGAATCCTTCGCTTTACTACAATCTGGGCCTTTTAATGGCACAAGAAGGGAAGAAAGCAGAAGCCCGAGATGCTTTTCGCCAAGCGTTGGCTATCAAACCAAACCATTTCAAAGCTCTATACAATCTCGCTCTGATTCTGGATGACTTGGGAGAAAAAGATAAAGCGCGGGAAGCTTTCGCGAAGACCTTAGGTATGGCCTCCGGAAACGCTCCTATGGCTCAAGAAATTCTCCAAACCATGGATGAACGCAATCTAACCAGGAAATAAGCAACTCCCTTCAGCTTCTTCGATCGTTTCATAGCGATACTGGAGTCTTTCGAGGGAGAGGGTTTTCCCTGTCTCCGGGTCCACCTCCAGCACCAAGCCACAAAATTGGACGGCTCCTGTTTCCAACACATTCAAACGGGCAGGCATTTGTTTAGCCATACGATAGATAGCTCCTTCTTTTTCCATACCAATTACCCCATCCATCGGTCCTGTCAGGCCAATATCCGTAATGAAGGCTGTGCCACCGGGCAAAATCCGTTCATCAGCGGTTTGGACATGGCTGTGAGAGCCTGTCACGGCGGTTACTTGGCCAGCCAGGTACCAACCCATAGCTTGTTTCTCACTACTGGCCTCTGCATGGATATCCACCCAAATAATCGGAGTTTCAGCTTTAAGGGCAGTGACTTCCCTGTCTACGATCTGGAAAGGGCAGTCTAGGGCCTGCATGAAGACCCGGCCCATGATGTTGATCATGCCTATGGGTAAGCCACCGCAAGGAATCACCGCATGACCTTTACCCGGTGTACCAGGCGGAAAGTTGGCAGGCCGAACAATATTAGGCACTTGGTCAATGAACTCGATCAGTTCTCTTTGGTCCCATACATGGTTTCCCATGGAAAACCCATCAATGCCTGCATCACACAATTCTTTGTACTGCTTGAGGCCCATCCCGAATCCATGGGCGACATTTTCCGCATTGATGAACACCCCGTGGAGGTCATAGTGGTTTCGCAACTGAGGAATCAGAGCTGCCAATAGCCTACGGCCAGGGCGCCCCATGACATCAGCGGTGAGGAGAAGATGGATAGAATTCGACACGTTTTTATTCCTACTTTTGCCATGGTACGTTCTCGCCCAGATTTCTTGGTACCGGATAATTTGGAGGGCAAGGGTTACTCTAGAAACAAGCACGACTCAACCCTGAGGTCCTGATGATGATCGCCTCTCCCCAACCTACCTATCTCTCCCCTGAAGAATACCTCCAGATGGAAGAACACAGTCCCATCAAGCACGAATATATTGATGGGCAAATTTATGACTTGGCAGGGGCGCTTGATGCTCATGTCACCATAGCCGGAAATCTTTTTTCCCTGCTTCGCAACTATCTACGAGGCTCTGGTTGTCGCGTCTACATCTCCGACATGAAAGCCCAAATTGAATCCCTCAATCGGTTCTACTACCCTGATGTCATGGTTACCTGCGCCCAGCAAGACCAGGAAACTCCAGCTTATAAAAAATTCCCCTGCTTAATTGTTGAAGTTTTGTCTGACTCGACGGAGGCTTTTGATAGAGGCGATAAGTTTGCCGATTATCAACAGTTGGAAAGTCTACAGGAGTATGTCCTGATTAATACTAAACGTCAGCGCGTTGAATGCTTTCGCCGCAATGGGGAAGGGCTGTGGATATTGCAGTCCTATAGCTCAGAACAGAGGTCATTCCAGCTTAAAAGTGTTGACTTTGAAGGGACGATGGAAGCCCTCTATGAAGATGTAGCTTTTGGATAATTATTTAGTATTATCTCAAGTTGCTAGTTACCCGTGTGGGGAGCCAAACTAATAAAATCCTCTACAGCATAACTTCCATGCTCAGTCTCCCCTGGCAAAGGCTTTGACAAGCTAAGCCGAAGGCAGAGGGGGTGTTCTTGCGTTATAGTTTTGGATTATTCCACTGCACAATCCTTTCCTATGGCGAATCCACTCAATAAGTACAGCGCACGTATCACCCAACGGAACTCTCAAGTTGCTTCCCAGGCCATGCTCTATGGCACGGGGCTGACCGATGAAGACATGAGCAAAGCCCAGGTGGGCATTGCCAGCATGTGGTACGAAGGCAATACCTGCAATATGCACCTGTTGGACCTGGCCGCCGAAGTCAAAAAAGGAGTGCAAGCCGTAGATTTGGTAGGTTTTCGGTTTAACACGATTGGCGTCAGTGACGGCATCTCCATGGGCACCGAGGGAATGAACTATTCCCTGCAATCCAGAGAAATTATTGCCGATTCTATTGAAACCGTGATGTCTGCTCAGTGGTATGACGCCTGTATTACGATTCCGGGATGTGACAAGAATATGCCTGGTTCGCTGATGGCGATGGGCAGGCTGAACCGTCCTAGTCTCATGGTCTATGGCGGAACGATCCGACCGGGCTATTGGGATGGGAAAAAGCTCGATATTGTTTCCTCCTTTGAAAGCTACGGTCAATTTTTAAGCGGGTCTATTGATGAAACGGACCTCAAGAACGTCTTGAAACACGCCTGTCCTGGAGCTGGGGCCTGTGGCGGCATGTATACAGCCAATACGATGGCCTCTGCCATTGAAGCCTTAGGCATGTCCCTACCCTATAGCTCCTCTATTCCTGCCACCCATCCCGACAAAATTCGCGAATGTCATCAAGCCGGAGCAGCCATTCGTCAGCTTCTGGAGAGAGAGATTACCCCTCGTCAAATTATGACCCGCAAGGCTTTTGAAAATGCGATCGTGTTGGTGATGGCCCTAGGCGGATCTACGAATGCAGTGCTCCATCTGATTGCCATGGCCAAAACAGTAGACGTTCCCCTAGAGCTAGACGATTTCCAGCTAATCAGTGACAAAGTACCCTTCATCGCAGACCTAAAACCCAGCGGTTTATTCGTCATGGAAGACCTGCATGAAGTAGGTGGGACGCCAGCCGTGCTCAAGCTTTTGCTCGAAGCCGGGCTGATTCATGGCGATTGCTTGACCGTTACAGGCAAAACTCTGGCAGAAAATCTAGCTGACTTGCCCGGATTGGAGGAAGGCCAAAAAGTGATCTATCCCCTGTCTAAGCCGATTAAAGCTTCCGGTCACCTGCAAATTCTCTATGGCAACCTAGCCCCGGATGGTTCTGTTGCCAAAATCACAGGCAAAGAAGGACTCACCTTCACAGGACCCGCCAAAGTCTATGACTCCGAAGAAGAGACTCTAGCCGCTCTAGAACGAAAAGAAATTAAAAAAGGGGACGTTATCGTCATCCGTTATGAAGGCCCCAAAGGCGGGCCAGGAATGAGCGAAATGCTCACGATTACAGCCGCCATCATGGGTGCAGGTTTAGGTAAAGAAGTGGCCCTGATTACGGATGGGCGCTTTTCTGGCGGAACCCATGGTTTTGTCGTCGGTCACGTTACCCCCGAAGCCCAAGAAGGGGGAGCGATCGGCCTCATCCAGCAAGGGGACGTAATTACCATTGATGCAGATAAAAACGAGCTTTCCGTTGCCTTGAGTGCTGCAGAACTTGCCCAACGCCAAGCCCAATGGAAGGCCCCTGCCTACAAGGTCACCCG